>JBFHGG010000115.1:0-7271 GCA_041583235.1 Halarcobacter sp. | reverse complement strand
GATTATGCAACAATATTAAGTGATACAGCAAGTGCAAGTGATGTAAATACAATTACAGGAGATACAACAGGTGTTGTAACAGCAGAAATAACAGCAGATACAGCAGCACAATTAAATATAGACCTATCAAATGCAACAGATACAGATGCCTTAACATTAACAGTAAATGGAACAAGTGCAGCAGCAAGTGATTTAATAGACTTAGATGGGAAAACAAGTGTAGCAATAAACGCTACATCAATTACTATTTTAATAGGAACAATATCAGCTGTAACATCTGCTCTAGGTTCAAGTGGAATAACAACTGTTGCAAGTAATTTAACAGTAAGTTTAGATGATATAAGTGCGACAGCATCAGATATTTTATCTTTAGCATCAAATAGCGTAGTTGGAACTATAGATATGAATAATATCTCTTCTCTTTCAAATAGTTCTATTTCTCAGGCTTTAGATTTTGTAGGGGATACAAGTGCTACTTATTCTAATCTTACAAATTATGATATTGAAATTACAGATGCAAGTGCAAGTGCAGGTGACATAAAATCTATTAATAATGATAACGGAACTGGAGCTATAAATATTTCAAGTGTTACAACTATTACAAATAGTAGTGCTTCAGATGTCTTAGAAATAGTAAATGATACAAATTCTAGTTTTGATACTGCAGCTGATTATAATGTAACATTAGATGATACAATTTTAAGTTCAACGCAATTAAATAGTATTGATGCTAATAATGGAACTGGAACAATTACTTTAAGTAATGCAACAACAATAAATGTAGATAGTGGAAATACTATAGATTTAAGTACTTATAGTATCTCAAACAGTATTATAATTAATGATTCAACTGGAAATGAAACTATTACAGGAACTTCTTCATCTGATACATTTAATATTAGCTCAGGAAATGACAATATTAATCTTGGGGGAGGAGATGATACTCTGAATATAGATTATGCTAATTTTGATACTAATGATACTTTTAATTTTGGAGATGGAACAGATGATACTTTAGCATTTGATACGGCAGTAAGTGGTGGCTTAGATTTTACAAATGTATCAGGATTAGAAAATCTTAATTTATCAGGTGAATCAGATAATATTACATTAAGTGGAGATGAACCAACTAATATTAATGGTTTAGGTGGAGTAGATGATTTTACTATTTCATCAGGAACATTTGATATTGATGGTGGAGCAGGGAATGACTTATTCTCCTTAGATTTTAGTAATATTTCTTCAATAAATGGAGGAACAAATTCTGATACTGTAAGTTTAACAGGTAGTACAAATTCAATTTCTAGTGATACTGAATTTAACTTATCTTCAACACTTACTAATATAGAAAATCTAGATATATCTAATTTAAATTTAATTACTTCAGATAGTGATACTGAATTTGAATTAACAGATGATCTTATCAAGGCTTGGACTGGAGATACAAATGGTAATTTAACATTGTCATTGACATCTGCTCAATCAGATTTCATTAAGTTTACAAATACAGGTGGAACTGAAACTATAGGTGAATATAATGGTTCAACAAATAGTGTTACAGATGGAGCTACTTATGATCTTGGTGATACAACATTGACAATAGATTTAACATCATAATGTATAAAGAGGAATTACAAATATGTCAGAAAAAATTGAAATAAAAGATTTATTAAAAAAAGCAATTATCGCTTATAAAGAAAATGATTTAGCAACAGCTCAATCTTTGTATTTAGAAATTTTAAATGAAGATGAAAAAAATCTTGAAGCACTAGGGAACCTTGGAGTTATTTCAAAAGCACAAGGTAACTATAAAGAAGCTATAAACTATTATATAAAAGCGATAAAATTAAATCCAAATAATGCTTTAACATACAATAATCTTGGAAATGCATTCAAAGCTATAAAAGATTATAAAAGAGCAATTTACGCATTTAGTGATTGTATAAAAAGAGATCCAAAAAATGCAAGTGCTTACAATAATTTAGGTATTGTATACGAATCTGCTGGAGACAATAATAGAGCGATTCAAGCATATAAAGAAGCAGTTAGAGTAAACCCTAAGTTTGCGAAAGCAGTAAATAATATTGGTGTTATTCTTTATAAACAAAAAAAATATCAAGAAGCAATAGATATTTTTAAAATAGCACTTAAAATTGATCCAACATATTATGAGTTATTTTCTAATATTGGAGCTTGTTATAATAAACTTAAAAAATATGATGAAGCAATAGAATCATTAAATATAGCAATAGAAAAACAACCAAGTAGTGCAGGAGCATATACAAATCTTGGAAATGTATATAATAAAATTTATGATTATAAACAAGCAGCTAAGTTACATGAAAAATCTATTGAATTAGAGCCAAAAGGTTCAAATGCATATTCAAATGTAGGAACTTCATACAAATATTTAGGACAAGTTAAAAAATCTATTGATTCATATAAAAAAGCAATAGAATTAGACCCAAATTTTGTAAATGCACACTTTGATTTATCTACAATGTATTTAGCAAAGGGTGATTATAAAAATGGTTGGGATGAATATGAATGGAGATTTAAAAAAGAGGAAATGATTCCTCATATTATTAAAAATAAAGATATTTTTTCAAAACCTATGTTTACAGGAAAAGAAGATTTAAAAGAGAAAACTATTTTGTTACATTCTGAACAAGGATTTGGTGATTCTATTCAATTTATAAGATTTTTACCTGAATTCAAAAAGAAATTTCCTTGTAAAATTGCTGTCAAATGTAGAGATGAATTAAAAGAATTATTCAAATGTATTGATGAAATTGATGTATTAACACATAGAAATGAACCTACTCCAAAATTTGATTACCATTTGCCAATTATGAGTATACCAAAACTTTTAGAGATGAAAACAAATCAAGATTTACCAAAACAAAATCCTTATCTTTTTGCACAAAAAGATAAAGAATTTCAAATTGAAAGTAAAAAAGGTCATCTGAATATTGGTATTTGTTGGAGTGCTTCTGTTACGGGAGAGAGTTATGATGGAAAGGTGTTTGATTTAAAATATTTTGAACCACTTATAAATAGTGATAAAATTACAATCTATACATTACAAGTTGGACCAGAAAATGAAGACATCAAAAAATTTGGATTTGAAGATCATATTGTAGATTTAACCGACAAATTAACAGACTTCTCAAAAACAGCATCTTTAATGAAAGAGTTGGACTTAGTTATTTCTTCAGATACTTCAGTTGCACATCTTGCAGGTGCTTTAGCAGTTCCTGTTTGGATTCCTTTACAGAAAATCCCTGATTGGAGATGGCAAAATAAAGGTGAAACTTCACCTTGGTATCCTAGTGCAAAACTATTTAGACAAAAAACTGCAAGACAGTGGGAAAGCGTATTTCAGTCAATTTATGCTAAAATTTTTTCAATCTATAGAATTAAAATTAAATATAAACAAATATTGGATAATAGTGGAAGAAACTTTAAATACAGAACTAAATAATGAATTAACAGAGCAAAAACAAAGAGAAGATTTTCCATTATTATATTCATTGAAATATATTCTAGATTTTTATTTTGGGGACATCTCTTTAGAAACAATTATCAATCTCTCTGCAACTTCATCATCAGGTTTCACTCCTGAAATAGCAATTGATGTTGCAAATGAAGTTGGATTAACTGCTATTGAAAGAGATATGAGTGCTTTAGAAATTCCCTCACACTTTTTTCCTTGTATTGTAATTGATAAAGATAACAATCCTTTTGTATATATTAAAAAAGATAGAGATGTATATTTATATAATGCAAAAACAAAAGAGCAAATAAAAGAAAACCCAAGTTTTTTAAAACATTTTAAAAAAGCAATTTTGATATTTAGGGATGCAAAAAAAGAGAAAATGTTAGATGAAAGTAGATCTAAATCTTGGTTTTGGAATCCTGTTAAAACTTTTTGGCGTTCATATATAGAGATTGGATTTTTAACTTTTTTTATAAATATTTTTGCCTTAGCTGTACCCTTATTTACAATGAGTGTTTATGATAGAGTTGTGCCTAATAATGCTGTTGAAACACTTTTTGTACTTGCCTCTGGTGTTATTATAATACTTCTTTTTGATATATATTTTAAAAGTGTTAGAAATCATATTATAGAAAAAGTAGGTAAAAAACTAGGTGTTTATTTAGAAGAAGAGTTGATGAAAAGAATGCTTAATTTAAAATCTGAATATGATAATATGTTAGTTGGTTCAAAAGCAAATCTTTTTAGAGAACTTAGTCAAATAAAAGACTTCTTCGCTACAAAATCTATTCTCCAAGTTATTGATTTACCTTTTTTCTTTATAGCTATTATTGTGATATTTATCATATCCCCTGCAGTTGCTGCTGTTCCTTTGATTGTAGCAATAGTTATTATTATATTTAATGTAATTATGCAAATACCAATTGCAAATTTAAGTAAAAAAAATATTGAAAATGTACAATCTAAGAACTCTTATTTAGTTGAAACTATTCAAGGAAGTGAAATAATAAAACTTTCAAATGCAAGTTCAACAAAGCTGTTTAATTGGAGAAATTTAGTTGCAGTAACAGATAATATAGGACATAAAATTCAGTCCTTAAATGTATTTTCAATGAATCTATCGCAAACAGTTGTACAGTTTGTTACTATGGCTGTTATAGTTGTAGGTGTATTTGAAATTGCAAGTAAAAACTTAACAGTTGGTGGTTTAATTGCAGTTACAATTCTTTCAAGTAGAGCAATGGTCCCTGTAATTCAAACTTCTATGATGGTAATTAGATTTAAAGAGATAAAAGAATCCTTAAATAATATAAATGAGTTTTGGCATCTTCCTTTAGAAAATGAAAAAAATGTAGAAATAGGTATTGGAAAACTAAAAGGTGATATAGAGTTTTCAGATGTTAGCTTTTTCTATAAAAATTCAAAATATGCTTCTCTTGAAAATTGTAATTTGAAAATAAAGCCTGGTGAAAAAGTTGGAATTATTGGACAAACTGGTGCTGGAAAAACTACATTTTTAAGACTTCTTACAGGACTTGATACAGCTACAAATGGAAGTATTTACTTAGATGGACATGAAATCTCAACTTTACATCCTGTTGAAGTTAGGCAAAATGTCGGAGTTATGCCACAAGAACCATTTTTATTTTCTGGTTCATTAAAAGAGAATATTGAATTATCTAGTCCTATTAGTAAAGAGAAGATGATGAACTTGATTAAATTAACAGGTTTAGATGAATTAGTTAAAAAATCAGGGCAAGGAGATGGTTTACAAGTAGGGGAAAGAGGTTCAAATCTTTCAGTTGGACAAAGACACTTAGTAGCCTTGGCAAGAGCAATTTTAAATGATCCCCCTATTATGGTATTAGATGAGCCAACTACAGGTTTAGATGTAGGTTTAGAAAAGACTTTAATTACCCATGTAAAACAAGTATTAGAAGAGAAAACATTAATTGTAATAACTCATAGGTTTGCCGCTTTAGAGCTTGTAGATAGAGTTATTGTTTTAAATAATGGAAAAATTGTAGCAGATGGTCCAAAAGAAAAAGTATTAGCTGCATTGCAGCAAAAAAGGTAAGTTTAAATGAGTAATAGATTATTTGAAGAAACAAAATGGAATTACTATGTTTCAGTAATTCCAATAATGTTATTTTTTATTGCTTTTATAGCTTGGGCTTTTTTAAGTGAAATAGATGAAGTAGTACGTGGATCTGGTAAAGTAGTACCTTCTGGACAAACAAAAATTTTGCAAAACTTTGAAGGTGGAATTATTTCAAATATTGCAGTAAAAGAGGGTGAAACAGTTTCTAAAGGTCAAGTGATATATACACTTTCAAATGAATTTTTTAAAGCTGATTTAAAATCAAAAGAGATAGATTTATTAGCTTTTAAAGCAAATTTAATAAGATTAAAAGCTTCTATTGATGAAAAAGAAAAAGTTATTTTTACAAAAGAGTTCTTAGAAAATATACCTGATATTATAGAAAATGAAAAAAGAATTTTCAAAGAAGATTTAAAAAATAGAGAAACAAAAATTAATATAGCTCAAGATCAATTAAAACAAAAACAATATAAATTAAAAGAAGCACAAACAAAATTTGATAATCTAAGTTTAGAACTTAATTTAGCACAAGCAAATATGAAAATACTTGAATCTTTATATAAGAAAAAAGTTGTTTCAAAAAAAGAGTATATTGGTGAACTTTCAAAAAAACAAAGTATTGTTACAAAACTTTCAGAAACAAGAAACTCTATTCCTATTATAAAAGAAGAAATACAAGAAGCAAGAGGAAGAATAAAAACTGTTAAATCAGAGATTAGATCAAAACATTTACAAAAATACTCTACGATAAAAGCAGAAATCAATAAATTAATTGAAAAAAATAAAGCCAATACGGATAGAGAACTTAGAAAAGATGTAGTTTCTCCTGTAAATGGAGTTATTAATAAATTATATTTTTATACAGTTGGAGGTATTGTAAAAGCAGGTGATAAAATGGCAGAAATTACTCCATTAGAAGACTCCTTAACTATTGAAGCAAAAATAAATACTTCAGATAGAGCATTAATTTGGAGTGGACAAAAAGTATCTGTAGAAATTACTGCTTATGATTTTTCTAAGTATGGCTTACTAAATGCTGTTATAACCTCAATTTCAGCGGATTCTTTTGAAGATAGAAATGGGAGTGTATTTTATTTAGTAAAAGTAAAAGCTGATGTAAATCAGTTCGCTCCAGATTTACCAATTCTTCCTGGAATGATTGCAAACATAAATATTCTAACAGGAAAGAAAACTATTCTTCAATATATTATTAAACCTTTAAAAAACATTGGCAAAAACGCTTTAATTGAACAATAATTTGTTATTCTTTAATAATTTTTATAGTAATCACTCTATTATTTAATTGCTTAAAAGTAGAATTTAGGTATTATAATTACTTTATAAGCTATTAATACGAGGTTTGCATGTTTAGTTTCTTTAAATTTCTTCAAAGTTTTCTAAAAGATTTGAAAAAAAAGAAAGGATTGTGGTTTACAATTCTTGCTATTCTTTCAATTACGGGTATCTTTTTATCTTTATATGTTCTTACAAGCTTGACAGATAACGTCTCCAAAGAAGTATATAATAATATTTCAGCAAATTATATAAAAAATTATAAAAATAGAGTTTTCAAAAAAGAAGAATCTTTTAAAAAAATGCTAATAACATTAGAATCAAATAATATTTTTATTGATAACATAGAAAAGAATGATTATCTCTCTTTATCTGATG
>JBFHGG010000114.1:0-7692 GCA_041583235.1 Halarcobacter sp. | reverse complement strand
TTTATAGTGAGAATACATGACAAGTATTTTATGCAATAAGATTACATTCTCAATATCATAATAAAATATTATATGTCTTGAATTAAAATCTTCGACCGCTTTATTTTCATGATCAACTACTAATTTTATTACAATTACATCAAGAAAATGCTCAACACTTTTGTATTTTTGAGCAAATTTAGTTAACTTCTCATCTAATAAGTTATTTGAATACTTATAAATTTTTTCAAGATTAACATTTTTAATAAATATATCCAATTTTGTATTTACTGCAATTTTTTTAACAGTTCTTTGATTGTTTGAGTTTTTATAAAACACCATCAATTTAGCTTTATAGTATTTGATAAATATTCTGCAACGGCTACTATTGGAAAATGATATGTTGCTCTATCCCCATTGCCACTTCGTATATATTCAGGAATACAGATGTTATCCTTTATTCTTCGATCAATTGTTTGAGTTGATATACCCAATACTGTTGATAACTCTTTTTTTGTAAGTTGATAACCATAATCCACTTTTAACAACAATATTATTCTTTCTTTGTTATTTTTTGCTTTAGAAAGCTTTAGTATCATTGCCTCATTCATTTCATTTTTCATTTTTGTCCTTTTTTATTTGGACTAAAGTACTTTAATCTTTAAAATAGTAAAAGTTAATAATGATTTATACTTTTAACTAAGTAATGAAATTGTAGAATAAAAAAAAAAGAAAAGTTGCATAAAAAGAAATTTTTTTATGCAACTTTTCTTTCAAATTTTAGATATGAAAGATGATAATGTTATTTGATAATTTGCAATTATCTCAAAAAGTTATAAATCAGTTGAGAGTTGTCTTTAATAAGTACAATATAAACAATAATAAATTATCTAAAATCACTATTGAATCTTTTTATGAAGAGCATAAAGGTATTCAATTGATTAATGAAAGATTATTTTTAGATATATTGGATGTAGTTAAAAATATAGAAGATATGTATAAGCTTCTTGATAATATATCAGAATCAATTTGGGATAAATATTATCCTCAAGGTGATAAAAAAGAAAATTTTTTTATTAAAGAATATGAAAATTTTTTTATTGAAGAACTTCTAACTAGCACTGATAATTTTAAAGTAACTGATTATAATAAATTAAAAATTAAAGAAATGGATTTTGATAATATTCAAATTGAAATAGATAAAATAACTGGAGAGTATTTTTATAAAGACATACCAAAAAAATATACCAAAATTATTGACAATATTTTTGTATTAAAAAAAATTATAAAGTTCTTTAATAGATTAAATAAGTCAATATTATTTGATAAAAGCGTATCTCTTTTTAAATATTATATCTATGAAAAAGATATTCAAAGATTTAAAAATAAATATATGCTAAAAACTCAGAACTTTGATATTATTGGTAATAAAATTAGTTCAGGAACTAACGATAAATTAGATAAAATTTGCAATTTAACTTATGAATATTTAAAAGAAGAATGTTCTGTGAATGATGAATTATATAATTTCTTTGATGATATTTATTTAGATACGCATTTTAATGATCTTTATATGAAAAATAAAAGAAACAATTTTATGGAATATTTAATAAAATCAAATGCTGATCTTTATTATTTATCTAGTGATAAAAAGAAAAAAGGCTTTTTTATTATTTCTGATATTTATACTACGTATTTAAATCTAATTGGTATTTATAATTCAATAGAGTCTTTTTCTCATTTAATTAAGAAATTTGTTTCAAAAACAAAAAAAATACCTTATGAATTATGTAATGACAAATTATTTGGTCTTTATCAGTTTAATAATATGTTTCCTAAAAAAGGAAAAGATACCTTTTTTGTGATGGTATATTGTTTTTATCTAAAAGCAAACTATGAGGATGTTAGAACATTGATGTCATTACTATTAAAAAAAAGAAATTCATCAAAAAGTTTTGCTAGATATGATCATACAATAGAATATGGAGAGGTAGAAGTTTCTTTAAAATTGATTCTTGAAAAATTTAAAATTTTTATTGATTCAAAATGAAATACTATGATCATTTTAATGGTTTATTAGTTACTAATTCTAAGTAATTATTGAAATTGTAGAACACTTCATGTGTAATATATTACTATGAGAATGTTATGAATACTGTAATACAAATTAGATTTTTTAAATTATTCAAATATTAAAAGTTAGAATTATTTTTATCCAATAACACAATTCTCTAACCATTTTTTATATCTCACGATAATCTATATCTACTTATGTAGAAGTTTGAAAAGATTTTGATGTGGCAAATTAAACTGAAATTCTAAAATCTATGAAAGAATAATCAGATTATGGTGTTGTAGATAGATTTTCCATGAAATCTAATTTTTATGTTTATAACAACTACTGGCAAAAAAGCTAGAAAGTTTTATTATAAGTTACAATATCTAAAATTATTAAGAAATAAATTGCTAAATTTAAAAATTTATATGATATGTGCAAGTTGTATTAATGAATATTATTATGAAATTATGATAAAACGTTATATTTTTGAATAGTATCTTAAATTAGAAAAATTAAAGTAGGTGTCAAATATAAGAGTGGTAGAAGTGTTAAACTCCTACCTTTCCCATAAAATCGAATGTTGAACTATTATACAACTTCTACAGTTACGGGTGTTGATTCCCAAATTCCATGTTTTGTACAGTAACCATGAGCTACTAAGTTTAATTTTTTACTAGTTGGAATAATAGTAAATGTTGTAGTATTATGAGCTTTTACATTTCCTAAAGTTCCTGGAACATAAGAAGCTTTTGCTAATAAAGTTTCTCCATTAAATAATGAAACAGACTCAATATAATGATCAAAATCATCTGGATGAGTATATTCGTTACCCATTTTAACAGTTACTTCAAATGGTTCACCAGCTTTTGCTGTTTCAGCACAGTGAATAAATGGACTGTGTCTATCAATTAAATCTTTCTTTGCTTCTCTTTCTACTGTATCAATATCAACATATTTGTTAATCTTTGGCATTTGTTTTCTCCTAAAATAAAATTGCCCGCATTATATCTAAAAATAATTAAATTAATTAGGATACTTTTTATCCTAATTTAAAAATTAAGTAAATAATCAGAAAACAAAGCTCAAATATGTTAATATGCGCACTATGAGTAAAGAAAATAAAGAAGATTTTTTTATTAAACAATTTAATAAAAATTCAAAAATAATTGGAGATGACGGAGCTGTCGTAGGCAACTTTGTTTATAGTTGTGATGCTTTTTTTGAGAATGTGCATTTTAAAAAAGAGTGGATGAGTTTAAATCAGATTGCAAGAAAAGCGATGCTTGTAAATATTTCAGATGCAATTGCAATGAATGCTAAACCTAAATATGCACTCTTAAGTGTTGCTATTCCAAAAGAGTATTCAAAAAGTGAGATTAAAGAGTTAGCAAGTGGTTTTTTAGATATTGCAAAAATATATGGAATTGAAATAATTGGTGGAGATACAATATCAAATATTAAACTTGATATCTCTATTACAATTATATCAAAAACAAAAAATGCAAAATTAAGAAGTGGAATAAAAAAAGATGATTTACTGTGTTATACAGGGAGTTTAGGAAATTCAAAAAAAGATTTAGAAACGCTTCTTCATGGTGGTAAAATTTCTAAGAAGTCAAAATTTATTGAACCAAAATTAAATGCAAAGTTCTTTTTTGAAATTTCAAAATATATAAATGCATCAATGGATATTTCAGACGGTCTATTTTTTGAACTTGAGAGGCTTTCAAAAGAGAGTAAAAAGGGTTTTAAATTCTTTTATGAAATTCCTAAAAGCATAGGATGCTCAGGAGAAGAGTATGAGTTATTATTTTCTTTTCCTCTAAAACATCAAACAAAAATAGAAAATATTGCAAAAAAACATAATGTAAATCTAAATATATTTGCAAAAGCAATAAAGGGTAAATATACATGTGATTGTAAAAATCACCATTTTTAATAGATATAAAAGAAATAAAGGGAAAAATTGAATCAATTACAAAGATATTTAAATCACTCAAAAATAGATGTTTTATTTAAACAAAATAAAGATGATTTTGTAGTAACAGAAATACCACTATATGAATTTTCTGGTGAAGGGGAACATATTATTGTTAAATTTAGAAAAAAAGATTTAACAACATGGGATGCTATACAAATATTTTCAGAACAACTTGGATGTAAAAGTAGAGATATTGGTTATGCAGGATTAAAAGATAAAAATGCATTAACTGTTCAACAAATTTCAATTCCAAAATCTTGTGAAGAAAAATTAAATAAATTTAATCATCAAAATATAAAAGTTCTTGAAATAACAAGACATAACAATAAAATAAAAATAGGACATTTAAAAGGTAATAAGTTTTTTATTAGATTAAAAAGAGTTACCCCAATGGATGCAAAAAAGATCCAAGAAGCAGTTTCAAGTATTGCCAATTTGGGTATGCCAAACTATTTTGGTTTCCAAAGATTTGGAATTGAAGGTGACAATTATAAAAAAGGTGAAGCTATAATTAAGGGTGAATTAAAAGAAAAAAATAGAAAACTAAGACAAATGTATATAAATGCTTATCAAAGTTTTCTTTTTAATTCTTGGCTTTCAAAAAGAATAGAAATCTCAAAATTAGTTGATATATTTGAGCCAAAAGAGATTTTTGAAAAACTAAATCTTCCTCTTGATATTGTGAAGAATATGAAAAAACAAGAACATCCATTTAAATTATTACCTGGTGATTTAATGAGTCATTATCCTTTTGGACGAATATTTCATGTTGAAGATCTAAGCGCAGAAGCAGAAAAATTCTTTAATAGAGATAGAGTATCAACAGGAATTTTATGTGGTAAAAGAGTTAAGACTGCAGTAGATTTAGCTTATGATATTGAAAAAGAATTTGATATTAAGATACCTGAAGATGGGGCTAGAAGATTTTCATGGGTTTTCCCTGATGAAATACAAACAAATTACAAAGAAGAAAAAAACTGGATGGAAATTCAATTCTCTTTACCAAAAGGTTCTTATGCTACAGAATTTATAGCAGAAATTATTCATTAATTATATAATTAATGAATATACTTAAGTTTAAATAGGTTAAACTATTTAATCTTTAGTACAAAGACTTATTTTTGGGAGAAATATATGACTTATGATGAATTAATTAAAGAACTTTGCGAAGTAATAAAAGAGTCTGAATCAAACTCTATTGCAATATATGACAATTTAGAAATTATTGATTCCTCATTAAAAGATTTTAATATACCTACTTATGAATTAAATAAGATAAGCGAATTAATCTCTAAATCTTTTGGAATTTTACAACATCAAGATTTACATAGGCAAAAGATAGAAAAAGTTGTTAATTATGTTTCTCAAACAAATAATATCGATATTACTCATTACAATATTGCAGCATCAGCAAAAAATATAGATAAAAATGAAAGTGATGATATGGTTTCTGATGAGGAATTAGAAGCTTTAATAAAGAGTATGAGTAAATAATTTTTAGATAAAAAGGATTAAATCCTTTTTACCTTTTCTCTTCTTTTATTTTTTACAAATATCTTTTTTTAGTTGATTTAACGTACCAAATATTCTAAGAGCTTCCATCTCTACTTCTTTTGCATTTTCATTTAATATAGTGTTATCTTTTTTATTAGCATTAGAATTAACTAACTTTTGTAATTTTGAGTTAAGATTTAAACTTAAAGTTCTTAAATTATTCATTAAGTTCATATTAACATCAGGGTTATTATTAGTATAATCAACAATCCATGCTTCTAAAGATGTGTCTTTTGATACTTCTTTATTCTCATATTTACCAAGTTCTGAATAAACTTGATCTTTTAATTTTAATACATTAACTTTTATTTTAGCAGCATCATAAACTAAATCTACATTACAAACTTCATCTCTTGCTTCTTGTAAGAATTCTGCCCTAGAAGCAGCAGTTACAAGAGAGCTTGACATATCTGCAATTTGCGTTGACATTTTAGAAATATCTTCTGCCACATGAGCATTTTCTTGTGTTGCTTTATCTAACATTGTAATTGCATCATTTATTTGAGTAATACCTCTTTCTTGCTCTTTTGATGCTGTTGCAACATACTCTATTTTTTCTATTGTTGATTTAATATTTGTATTTAATACATCATATCCTGTAATCATTTCATCAGAAATCTTTTTACCGTCACTTGCTTTACTAGTAGCTTTTTCAACTATAGTTTTAATCTCTTTTGCAGCTTCTGCTGATCTGCTAGCTAGATTTCTTACTTCTTGTGCAACTACTGCAAAGCCTTTTCCTGCTTCTCCCGCAGTTGCTGCTTCAACTGCTGCATTTAACGACAGAATATTTGTTTGGAAGGCAATTTGGTCAATTACTTCAATAGCTTCATTTATTGAGCTAACTTGAGTATTTATATCGTCCATTGCCACAGCTGTTCTATTTGCTAGTTCTTCTCCATTTTTTGCAGATTTAGTAACACTATCTGCTAGGTTTGCCATTTCCATTGAAGCTTCAGTGTTACCTTGAATATTTGCTGTGATTTGTTCTAATGCAGCGGCAGTTTCCTCTAGAGATGCTGCTTGTTGATTTGATGATGTTGATAAATTATTTGAAGCATTTGATAGGGTATGCGTATTTTGATTTAAAGAGTCCCCTGTATTCATAATCATTGCTAAAATTTCAGAAGTATTATTGCCTACTAGTTTTATTCCTGCTGTTAAAGAACCTAAGTCTCCATAAATTCCCTTATCATCAATTTTATAATCAAATTTTGATTCAGAATAGTTTCTTAATGTAATATTTATCTTGTCTAGAGTATTTTTTGTACTTAAAATCATTGTATTTAATTTATTTTTTAAATCTTCAACATAAGGATTTGCAGCTGTAGAATTAACTTGATAAACGAAGAAACCATTACTAGTTTTTTCTAAAATATCATTTGCCTCTTCTATAACTTTTTCATCTTGTTTTAATCCATCTCTAACTTTTCCCATGTATGCATTAAATAACTGTGCGACTTCACCAATTTCATCTTTAGATGCTATGTCCAAGTTTATACTTGGGTCATTTGAGTCAAGCAAGTTTTGGAATCCATCTTTTAATTTTTTTATTGGATTAGTTGCTTTTTTTACAATTAAAAAAATTAGACCAATTGTTAACCATCCAAAAATAGTTGACATAATTAATATTTCAATTACTAAATCACTAATTCTAGAATCTGATTCATCTAAAGAAAATGTTAAATCCATAACCCCAATTACATCACCTTCTGCTTGATTTGCATGACATAATAAACAATCTTTTGTTGCAATCATAGGTTTTATCATTCTTAATGTATGTGATTGCTCATCATTGTTTTCTAGTAATTGGTTCTCTTTTGTTTTAAATGATTTTAATATATCTTCGTTATTTGTATATTTATCATCAGGAGAATACATCTCAATTAGAGCTTTACTTTTTGCAATTGTTAAATTGGTAACACCTTTTATCTCTCTTGCTTCTTCTTCAGCCTTTGCAATTTGTACAGGGTCTCCTGTATTCATAGCATTTCTAAGACTTTGAAACATTGCAGTATTTAGCATTTCAAGATTTTGCTTTGTCGCAAAAATTGCATCTTTTTCAACTTGAGTAGTTGTAAAATAAGTTACAATTAAACTGGAGATTGTCATAAGAACT
>JBFHGG010000113.1:0-7800 GCA_041583235.1 Halarcobacter sp. | reverse complement strand
TTATTGAAATATTTTATTATATTTATATCAGCAATTACTTGTTCTTTTATATTTTTTCTTCTTAATTTTACAGCTACTTTTTTTCCATTTTCTAAATATGCTATATGCACTTGCCCTATAGATGCTGAAGCAATTGCCTCTTTATCAAACTCTTTAAAACTAATGTTTTCAAAAGCTCTGTAATAAACTTCATTAAAATCTTTTGCATTCATTGCAGGAATTTGATCATGAAGATTTTTAAGTTCAATTAAATACTCTTCATCAAAAAAATCTGATCTAGTAGCAAGAACTTGAGCAAGCTTTATAAAACTTGCTCCAAGTTTTACAATAATATCTTTTAACCTTTTAGGTTTTAAAGGCTTTAATCCAAGAAATGACTCTTTTCTTTTTATAACTAAATATACTGTTAATAAAAATAAAAAGACATTATAGATTCTAAATAGTGAGTAATATTTTATTTTATTTCCTCAATATCAATTTTTTCTTCTTTAATTTCATCATAAACATTTTCTTGATTTACTTTATCTTTATCTTCAACATTTTTAATTTTTTTCTCTAGTTTTTTTAAATCTTTTTTGCTAACTAGTCCTAAGTCATCAATCGTTTCACGAATAAGTTTTTTAAAATGTTTTTTGATTCTTTTATCTTCATTTTTTCCTTTTTTTTCTAAACTTTCTAGAAATAATTTTGCATCTTTTTTCTTTAACTTTTTATTTTTTTGTAAACTCTTAACTTCTTTAGCTATTTTTTTTCTAATTATTACTGAAGCTCCTAAGCCTGTATAAATCAATTCTTGTAACATAATTCTTCCTTACCTATTATTTTAATAATTTAATACTAATTCTTGACTCTTATTATATTTATAAAAAATATTTTTTAGTAGTAAAAAAATGACACTTTATAAAGTTTTTTAAGCTATTTAGGAAGAATCATTTCAAACCTAGCTCCAAATTTCCCGGCTCTTACTCTTAGTTTTCCATTCATATTTTTATCAACAATAATTTTTGACATATAAAGTCCAATACCTGTTCCATCACTATCTTTTTTAGTTGTAAAATATGGTTCGAAGATTTTACTTCTAGGTTCTACTTCTATGCCTCCACCATTATCTTCAATAAAAAGCATAATTTTATCACCTTTATCTTCTGTATAAATTTTTATCCAAGGATTTTCTACTTCTCTTTGAATTAATACATCTTTTGCATTTTTTATAATATTTAAAAGAACTTGTTGGAACTCATTTAAATAAGTATTTAATTCCATATTATCATCAACACAAATTGTAATATTTATTTTATTATTTGATAAGGAGCTTGAAATAATAGTCATAACCGAATCCATAGCAGTTCTTAAAGAAAATTTTTCCTTAGCTTTTTTAGGCATAAAGAAATTTCTAAAATCATCAATTGTATGTGACATATACTCTAAAACATGTTCTGCCTCTTTAGCCTTTTTATCCATTGTTTTTTCATCAAGTTTATCCATACTATATTTAAATTTTATATTCATTAAAATCGATGAAAGTTCTGATAAAGGTTGCCTCCATTGATGTGCTATATTTGAAATCATTTCACCTAGGGCAATAAATCTAGATTTTTGAACAAGCAGTTGTTCATGCTCTCTATTTTTCTCTAATTCTTCTTCAACTCTTCTTTCTAAAGTTTCATTCAACTCTTTTAAAGCAGCTGAGTTTGATTGAACTTTTTTTCTATATAATTTTAAAACATCATCTATTTTTTGAGATAGTAAAATTGAAATAACAATTGCTAAACTTAAAAAAAGTACAAAAAGCAAAATATTCTGAACAACTTGATTTTTAACTCTCTTTTTTAAAAGTACTCTTTTTTCTGCAATATCTTCTTCTATATCATCAACATAAACACCAACAGCAATAACCCAATGCCACCTTGGGAAATATTTAAAATATGATAATTTTTGATTAAATTCAGATGTAAAAACTTTTTTATATGCATACTTTGTATAAGATTCACCACTTAATCTAATATCATCCATAAAAAGTTCTCTAAACTTCTTTCCATTTGTATCTTTATAATTTGTAGATATGTATTTACCTATTAAATCAGGTCTATTAGGATTTACTAAAAGTTTTGCAAAATCATCTCCACCATTAATATCTAATATCTCATAGGCAAAAATATAGTTACTTTTATTTCTATCAAAACTTATATTATTTAAAAGTCTAACAGTATCAGCTTTTAATTCAGTTTCATCTTCACCACTTTTTGTAGCATTATATTTAATAATATCAACAATAGTATCAATCTCTTTTTTTAACATGATTTTTTGGTTATCATAATAATCATGCACAAACTTATCCATTTGAATATCAAAATCTTCATAAGTATTCTTCACATAAAAATAAGAAATCATCATAATCATAGATGTCATAATAATAATAAAAACGTAAATTATAATTTTTGATAGATTCTTTTCTGTAATAAATCTCAATGCATACCCTAAACTTTTTTTTGATATCATACCATATCTTTTATAATAAGGATTCCATATATGGATAAACAACTTATCTCAAAACTTAGTAATTTCACTCTTCTTTATGTAGAAGATGAAGAAGGAATAAGAAATAATATAGTAGATATTTTAGAACATTTGTTTAAAGATATTTTTATAGCAAAAAATGCAAAAGAAGCTTATAATCTTTATGAAATAAATAAGCCTGACTTAATAATAACTGATATTAAAATGCCAAATGAAACAGGCATTGAATTAGTAAAAAAAATAAGAAAAAGAGATAGTAAAATTAGAGTAATTATAACTTCTGCTCATACAGATTTAGATTATATGTTAGCAGCAACTGAATTACATCTTGTAAAGTATATTATAAAACCCATAACAGAATTAAAATTAAATGAAGCACTTACTGCTTTTATACGAAGTTATGATACCGCAAGAGTTTATAATCTTAAAGAGGGATGGCTTTTTGATGAGAGTAAATCACAAATTCAAGCACCCCACGAAGAGTTTAAATTAACAAAAAAAGAGAATCAGTTTTTAAAACTTCTTATTCAAAAATCTAGAATCATAACATACGAAGAAATGGAAAATATTATCTGGAATGAAGATAGCGTAATGACTCCAAATGCAATGAGGTTATTTATAAAGAATTTTAGAAAAAAACTTCCAGAAAATTCCCTTAGAAATGTACAGGGAACAGGATATAGAGTAGTTTTATAAACTATCTCTAGCCCTTAATCATTTTCTATTAATTTTACTTCTTGCTCTTTTTTTTCACTACTTGCATCATTTTGCATATTATTTCTCATTTCATCTGTATTTAAATTAATTCCTCTTAACTTTTCTAGTTGTATAAAATAAGAGTGTCCTAAATAAATAATATAAAATACTGCAGAAAACAGAGTAATAAAAGGAATCATTGAAATAAAATATAAAAATAGTGTTCTAAATCTAAAACTATTTGCTTTTCTTCCTTGAATTATTGCATATTCATCTTGAGTTAGAATAGTTGAAGCAACATCAAAAGTTAATAACTTATGAAAAAAGTAGTAAATAGGAATATTAATTGCAATTATATTTAATAAAGGAATAAAATATAAAGGAATTAAAAGTATAAAAAGTAAAAGCATCACTAAAGTACTTTTAATTAGAACCCATAAAGGACTTAAAAAAGTAGCAAAACCTTCTGTTTGAAGATGAGAATAGTGTCTTTTTTGTAAAACTTTTAAAATCATTGGAGTTAAAAATCCAATAATAACAATAGTTAAAAGTACTGAAAACATCATAACAAAGATAGTTCCAACTGTGTAAACTAAAAATCCAACTAACCAAGAAGTAATAGAATATTTAAATAAAAATGCAATTACACTCATTGTCCAAACATAAAAGAAAGGAGCATCTTCATCAATACTCACATCTTGACCATTTTGTGTTTGTTCTATACTTATTTGTAAAGAATCAAAACCATAATCAGCTGCTGAATAAAAAATTATCAGCATAATTATCATTGTAAAAATCAAAGGTAAAATTGCGATTTTTAGCATGGGTTTTGTAAAAAAGTCTTTCACACTAAGAGCGATAACTTGTCCTTCAAGCATTTCTAATATCCTTTTATTCTTTATTAGATTTATCAAATCTAGTTCTATATTCACATTTTTGGCAAAACTCTTCAAGAAGTCTGTTTTCCCTAAACCCTTTTTGAATCTTTTTAACTCTAGAAGAACTTAATATATCTTTTAATTGTGTATTATTTATATTACCAAGATTTACAATACCATCTTTATCTAAACAACAAGGTACAACAGTACCTGAACTTAAAATACCAAAATGAGAATCAAGTCCATAACATGTTCCCTCATTTGAAACAAAATCATTATCTAAACTTGGCCAATTAAAATATTCATCAAAATTAAAAAATATCATTCTTGCTATTTTTATATTTTTAGGTCTATTTTTATAAATATCATCTATATTAATATTTGAGTTAAATCGATTATTTACTTTTTCAAATACTTCTTTATTAAACTCTAATGCACTTTTTGTTTCATCTAAATTCCATATTCTTAAATTTATAAAAAAATGTTGTTTTTTTGAAACTGCAAATTCACAAAAATCTAAAATTGGATTTATATACTCATCTAAAGATTTCTTATGAGAATTTGCATTATATGAGTTTATTGAAAAATTTATTTGTCTAATTGTATCATTCATTAAAACATCAAAATGATCTTTTTTTAAATTATTAGCAGTTGTAGTTATATTTACTTTTAAATTATGTTTTAAACTTATATTTAAATAATCTTCCAAATTTGATAAAACAAGTGGGTCTCCGACTACATGATAAGCTAACTCTTTTGTAATATCTTTTAATTGTAAGTTTAACTTATCAAACTTTTCTAAGTTCATAGTTTCATTTGCTACTGTTTTAGGGGGACAGAAACTACATTTTAGATTACAGATATTTGTAATTTCTACATGAACTTTTTTAAATTTCTTTATATTATTACCTTTCTTTAATTTTTTATTATTTTAAAAGATATGGTAGATCACGTTGTAAAGATTCTAATAAATCTTCATTTAAAAAAAATCTTGCATACTCTTCATCTTTATTTTTATATGCAAAAGCACACACATATCTATTTCTTTTTATAAGCTCAACTGTTTCTTCTAAAATAACTTGCAGTTCTTTATTTTCTATATAATGCTTATACATTCTTTGTAAAGGCTCTTTATAATTAGAATCTTTAAAAAACACAACATTATCTTCTAAGAAGCCAATAACATTCTCTTCATTTGATTTAATATTTAAAAAAGCCTCTTTTATATCATCCATTCTTAAATCAAATTGATATCCTAAAATTATGATTTTTTTAAAATTATGAATATCATTTATTTGAAAATAATATTGTAAAAGTAACTTTAAATAGTGTTCTTTAGTATCATCTTCATAATCATCAATATATTCTAAAATATAATCAGCATCCTCAATCTTATTTGTTTCTAAAATTGTTTTATGTATCATGCCAACTTCTGCCATAATTTCATGTAATCTATCACTCATTCTTTAAACCTTTATTAGTGGAATTTTAATTTTAAAAGAAGCACCTTTAAAAGAAATTCCTTTATATTCAATTGTGCAATCACTCACACTTATACTTCCATTCATATGTCTAATAATATTCTGTGACATATATAAACCTATTCCTGTTCCTTGATAATTATGCTTTGTTGTAAAATATGGTTCAAAAATTTTATCAATTATATTAATAGGAATACCACCTGCATTATCTTTTACAAAAATAATAACATTTTCATCTTCTACAAAAGTCTCTATTAAAATACATTTTTTATAATCTTTTTTTATTAACTCATCTTTTGAATTTACAATTAAATTTAATATTACTTGAAGAAATTCATTTTCATATGAATATAGTTCTATATCACTAACATTTACAAGAAACTCAATGTCATCTTTGCCATGTCTTGTAATAGATAATTTAATTGCATTATTTATTAAAGTAAGAAGATTAAAACTACTCTTTTTCTTATTAGGTTTAAAAAAATCTCTAAAATCATCAATTGTTTTTGAAAGATACTGCACATTATCATTTATATCATTTAAACCTTTTACTAATGATTTATTATCTAATAACTCAACATCATTTTGTAATATCATTCCTGTTGATAGAACTGAAATAAAAGATAAAGGTTGTCTCCATTGGTGAGCGATATTTTCTAGCATTTCTCCCATTGCAGCCATTCTTGATTGTCTTTTCATCATATTTTCATATTCTAATAATTCCTCTTTTGCGCTAGCTATTTCATTTTTTAAAGTTTTATTATAATTTTCTAATTTTTTATTTAAATATTCTTTTTCTCTTTCTACTTTTAGTCTTTCACTAATATCTCTTGAAACTGCAATTATAAAATCCTTACCTAAATACTCTTTTTTATGTAAAGATGTTTCAACAGGTATTTTATTTCCATCTTTTGTAATATAGATACCAAAAGTTCTCATACTATTTACATCTTCTATTTTTTTGAAAACTTCAGGAATTTCAATATTATCAAGATCTTTAAAAGGCTTTCTAAAATCTGTAATATCCATACTTTTAATCTCAGTTAAACTATATCCTAGTTTTTTACAAGCTGTTTCATTTGCAAATTCTATAATTTTATTTTCATGTTCTACCAAAAATATCATATCTTGAGAAGAGTTAATTAAATCAAAATAAAATTTTACATCTTCATTATTTTTCAATCTATCAGTGATATCTTTTACATATGAGATTAAATATTGTTTATTATCAATAATAGTAAATTCAGATACTATTTCAACAGAAAAAATATCGCCATTTTTTCTTTTATGTTTAGATTCAATAATATTATCAGGCAGAAAAGATATTTCATCGAAAGATTCTAGTTTTTCTAAATATTTTTCTTTTGTATCTACAATAGCATCAACATCCCATACATATAACTCTTTTATCTCGTCAAGAGTATATCCCAAGTTATTAAGAGCATTATCATTTGCAATTAATATTTTTCCATCACTGTCCATTAAATAAATTGCTTGGTTTGATAAATTGAAAATGGAGGAAAAAATATTTTTCTGATTATCTTCTATAAACTTTGTCATAAGATTTGATTCTTTACATTTTTTATTTATTCTATTTAACTTTATATTAATTGCAGTTAAAAAAAAGTTATAATATTCTAACTAAAAGAAAGGCAAAGTATGATTAAAACACCCTATTTAAGTACAGATGGAATTATAAAATTATATGATAGTAAGGAAAACTTCAAAGGCATTGTTCTAATTGAAAGATTGAATAAACCACATGGACTAGCATTACCTGGAGGTTTTGTTGATATAGGAGAATGCGTTGAAGAGGCATTAGTTAGAGAAATGAAAGAAGAAACTTCCTTAGACGTAGAAATTTTATCACTTCAAAATATCTATTCAAATCCAAATAGAGATCCAAGATTTCATACAGCATCTGCAGTATATGTTTGTAAAGCTTATGGAGAGCCAAAAGCACAAGATGATGCAAAAGAAGTATTTGTTTATAATTTAGAGCAAATTCCATTAGATAAGCTTGTATTTGATCATAAAAAGATATTAGAAGATTTTTTAAATTGTTAATTTAGTTTAAAGTGGATGGGGTAGAAGGATTCGAACCTTCGAATGACGGCACCAAAAGCCGTTGCCTTACCACTTGGCGATACCCCAATGAGTTAAAAAAAATTGAATTTTAAAAGTGGAGCGGGAAACGAGACTCGAACTCGCGACAATCTGCTTGGAAG
>JBFHGG010000112.1:0-8007 GCA_041583235.1 Halarcobacter sp. | reverse complement strand
CATTTGTGGAAACGTAGGCCGCTGCCAGCTCTTGAGTATTACTTTCTTCGAAGCTTTATCTAATCCAATGCTATTTGGATTTGGTGAAGCTTTTTTTTTACCTTGCTTTTTTTACTTGATATTCTTCCTAGGCTTTTTACTATTATATATTACTTATAAGGATTAACTCATATGTCAGACAAAGTCTTAAAAGCCAAAATACCTTTAATTAAAGAAGCAATAATAAAAAAGAAATCTTCATTCGTAGGTGGAAGTTCATCTACACCTAAAAAGATTGTTACTAATAAAGATGCATACAAAAGACAATAAGTAAATTTATTATATATTAGCTATTATACTCAATTATATTTACTTTATATCAAAGGGAATAAAATTTGTTAGACAGTCGTTTTTATCTTAAAAGATTAATTAATGAAAAATTAAAATTTTCTATAAGACATGCTCTTAGCCGTTTTATCTTTTCCTTACTTATTTCTCTTTTTATTACAATGTTTCCTATTTATAATGGACTAAGCTCTGATGCTAATTATATGCTTTTTATACTATGTTTTGCTTCACTATTATGGATGACAGAAGCAATACCTGCTTTTGCTGTATCTTTTTTAATAATATCTTTAGAAATACTTTTTTTAGGTTTTCATAATTTTAATTTTGATAGTAATTCAAAAGAGTGGTTATATTATTTAGAATCATGGTCATCCCCACTTATATTTTTATTTATAGCAGGTTTTATTTTAGCTATAGCTGCTTCAAAAACAAAATTAGATTTATGGCTAGCAAAAAAAGTTTTATTATATTTTGGAAGTAAGCCTCATAATATCTTAACGGGACTAATGTCTATTACTTTTGTTTTATCAATGTTTATTTCAAACACTGCAACTACTGCTATGATGATGACGATGTTATTACCAATACTTAATAATATGAAAGAGAGTAATCCTTTTCAAAAAGGAATCTTATTATCTATTGTAGTTGCTGCAAATATTGGAGGAATGGGTACAATAATTGGAACGCCACCTAATGCTATAGCAATTGGTATTTTAGGTGATAATGCGCCTACTTTTATCTCATGGATGTTTATGGCTTTGCCTCCTGCTATATCAATTGTAATAGTTTTAAGATGGGTTATTTTGAAAATGTACCCATCTAATGAGGATAATATAAATATAAGTAAAATTCAAAAAGTATCACATTATGATGATTCTACAACTACTTTTACAAAAGTTCCAACTATTCCTTCTTGGAAAAAGATATTTGTTATTGCAATTTTTAATATAACAATATTATTGTGGCTTACAGGGCCTTTCCATCACATTCCAACACCAGTTGTATCTTTATTGCCAATAGTGTTATTTACTATATCAGGAATAATTGATACTGAAGATATAAAAGAGATAAGATGGGATGTAATTATTCTTATTATTGGTGGTTTATCTTTAGGCGCTGGAGTAGTTAAAACTGGACTAGATACATGGTTAGGAATGCAAATTGATATTGCTGGAATGAATATTTATTTTATTGTCTCTATTTTTGCATTTACAGTAATTATTGTTTCAAATTTTATGAGTAATACTGCTGCTACAAATATTATCTTACCATTAGTTGTTGCTTTAGTTAGTTCTTTGGGTGATAGTCTTGTTTCTTATATGGTAATTAGTATTGCACTTTGTGCCTCTTGTGCAATGATTTTACCTGTTTCTACGCCACCAAATGCCATTGCTTTCTCTTCTGGGAAGTTATTCTCAAAGGATTTTATTTTTATTGGCTTGATTGCTGCAATAATTGGCCCTATTTTTATTTTAGGATTACTTAGTTTATATTAATATACAAAATTAATTAATCACTTGTAATGGGTATGGAGATTGTAAATAGAGCACCTTTATATGAAGAAGCATTATATTCATAAGATATTGTTTTTGCAGTAATATTTCCATGTAAATAAGATTCTACTATGTTATGACTCATATATAAACCAACTCCTGTACCTTGAGATTTATGTTTAGTAGTAAAATATGGCTCAAATATTTTGTCTATGATATTTTCTGGAATTCCTTGTGCATTATCTTTTATCTCAATTATTAAATTATTTTCTTTTTTGTATGTGGTAATAAATATTAATTTATCTTGATTCTTTAAATTAGATAAGGCATCTTTTGAATTATTTAATAGATTTGCAAGTACTTGAATTAATTCATTCTCAAAAGAAGTAATACTTATATCTTGAATCTTTTCTATTATTTTAATTTCACTTACTATAAATTGTGAACTTAGTAGATTCATAGTTTTATTTATAGTACTTGAAATTAGGAATTCAGATTTATTATTATTTTTTAAATCAAAAAAGCATCTAAAGTCTTCAATTGTTTGAGATAAATATTGTGATGATTCATTAATTACATTCATAGTTTTATAAAAATCTTCATCTTTTAAAATATTCATTTCTTTTTGGAGTTTTATTCCCGCAGCACCTGTTGAAATTGTTGATAAAGGCTGTCTCCATTGATGAGCTATGTTATTTAACATTTCACCCATAGCTGCCATTTTTGATTGCTGAATTAAAAGATTTTCTTTTTCTTTTAATTGCTGTCCTTTAACTATTTCATTAGTTATATCTAGTTTAATGGAAATGAACTCTTTAATATTTCCTTTGTTGTCAAAAACTGGCGTTATTGAAGCTCTTTCATATGATAACTCTCCAAATTTATCAATATTAATAAATTCTCCACTCCATTTCTTGCCACTGTGTATAGTCTCTTTTAATTTAGTATAAAATTCTTTCGATTGTTTACCTGATTTTAATATATTAGGTTTTTTGCCAATTACTTCATCTAGTTTATATCCAGTTGTTTTTGTAAACTCTTCATTAACATACTTAATATTTTCATTTTCATCTGTTACAAGAACTATATTATCACTATTTTCAATAGTTTTTTTAAATCTACATAATTGATTGTTTGACCATGTAAGTTTATATTCATGAATAACATAAAATATAATAAAAATGACTAATAAAGTAAATAATATTGCAATTGATAAGTTTGCTTTTTTTATACTATCATTTGTATATTTTTCATTTACTTTTAATTTTTCTAGATAAAGAGCTAAAGTTTCAAGCCTAATTTTATTATCTAAAATTGTTTTTGAATGTATAAAAAAAAAGTTTTCATATTTATTAGTGCTTTTTATTTTATCTAGACTTCTAGATAAATTTCTAATGTTAATTTCAGGGTTTTTATCAGAAATCAATATCTTTGAGAATAAATCATCAAAATCTTCTGAAGAAATATTTTTTTTAATTTGATAGAGTAATCTAAATGAGTTATTTAAAATAGCTCTATATGCTTTTGTTTTTCTAACTGTATTAATCTTAATATCAATATTTTTATTTATTTCATTTAAAATCTTATTTGTATATATCTTAATAAAAATATTATTGAATAAACTTATTTTTTCTTCAATAATGTCGAAATTATCATAAGCTAAAACATTTTTTTAATAAATATCAAAATCTTTATTTACTGAATTGAAATTTTCTCTTTGTGTCTTTGCACTGTAGATATTATACCCTAAGAGGACAATTAAAAAAATAGTATTATTGATCCAAAGATTGATTTTTCATTTCTTAGTTCCTATAATAATAGGAGTATCTCCTGTTAAAGTTTTTAGAAACTTAACAATGTTTTTTATTTCTTTCTCCTCTATTATATATCCAACTTGATGTTTCATCATAGTTTCAACTGCTTCTTTTAGTGTTTTTATTTTTACATCGTGAAAGTAAGGTTCTGTTAATTCTATATTTCGTAAGCTTAGTACTTTAAAATAAAATTTGTCTTCTTCATTTTTCGTAATATAGTATTTGCCAAGATCATGAGTATTATATTTTTCTATTGCACCAATTTTTTGTATCAAATTACCACCAATATTAATTCCATTGTGGCAAGATATACATCCATAGCTTTTAAAAAATTTGTAACCATCTAATTCATCTTTATTAAGTTTTATAATAATTTCATTAAAACTTGTTGCCATTTCTACTGGATTATGTACTGGACCTTTTACTTGCCCTTGTAATGTTTTTTCCCTTCCATCCCAAAATTGAAAGGAATTATATCTAGCATTAAGTAATGAAGGAGCATTCCTATTCCCAATCTTTTATCAAAAAATAGTTTTTTACCAAGCAATGCTTTTTTATAATGAAAATCTGGATTAATAGGTATAGGCGTAATTAATTCTTTTGAGATTAATAGTGAATTTATAAGTCAAAATATTATTATAATTTTTTTATATATTATCTTAATTCTCTTTGTTTTTTTCTATTATATTATATTTATAATGAAAAGCTATATTTTAGACTAAAATTAGATAATTTTAAAAATTTATTTTTGAATTTTTAGTTATTAATTACATAATGAAATATTATTAATTTCTTTAGTAGATATTTTAGATATTTGTAATTTAAAATTAATGAAGGACTGTATTGATTTTCAAACATAAAAAAAGCCCCGATAAAATCGAGGCTTTGGTATGATAAGTGATAGCTTACAGTCTACTTTCGTATCTTCTAAGCATGTATAATCTCTTAAGCATTTTCTTTCTAGCGTTAATTTTTTGTTTTTTTCTGATCTCTGTCATTGGTTCAAAAAATCTTCTAGCTCTAGTTTCAGTAACAATTAGATTTCTATCGCATTGTTTCTTAAAACGTCTGTATGCTTCGTCAAAAGATTCACTATCTTTTACTTTAATGCCTGGCATGTAAAGTTCACCCTCTTTCTTTTAAAATTTGAACTTGCATTATATTTAAAGTTTACTTAATTCCAATTTAATCAAATAAAAGTTATAATAAGTAAGATAATAAAAAAGGTTTTATTTTGGATTTAACACATTTAGATGAGAACGATAGACCAAAAATGGTTGATGTTTCAGAAAAAGTTGATACAACAAGAGTAGCATTAGCTTCTGGAAAAATAAGTATGAGTCAAGAAGCATTTGATGCAATTATGGATAATAGTACTAAAAAAGGTCCTGTAATTCAAACAGCAGTAATTGCTGCAATTATGGGAGTTAAGAAAACAAGTGAATTAATTCCTATGTGTCATCCCTTATTATTAAGTGGAATAAATTGTGATGTTGAAGAATTACCTGCACTTCCTGGATTTAAACTTTTTGTTACTGCTAAACTTAATGGACAAACTGGTGTTGAGATGGAAGCATTAACAGGAGTATCTGTAGGATTATTAACTATTTATGATATGGTTAAGGCAATAGATAAATCAATGATTATCTCTGATGTTCAACTTGAGAAAAAAAGTGGTGGTAAAAGCGGAGATTTCATTCGATGATTGATTTAAATAATCATAAATTAGAATTAGATTATCCATGCTCATGGAAATATAAGATAGTTATACTTGAAAGTGTAAATGTTAATTATATTTCAAAAGATATATTTGGAGATAGAGAGCATAAGGTTAAAGAGTCTAACGTTAGTAAAAAAGGTAAATTCAAAAGTTATTCTGTAGAATTAATTGTTCACAATGAGGATGATAGAAAAGAATTATATAAAATTTTAGGTGAACATAAAGAAATTAAAATGGTGCTTTAAAAAATATTATGAAAAGAAGAACTTTTTTAAAATATTCCGCTGCTTCAGTAATTTTTCCAACTCTTACAAGTTCTTTATATGCTAAAGAGTATACGACTATTGAGAAACAATTATTTCCTACAAATTTTTTTAGTAATATCTTTGGTTTAGAAGAAAATAGTAAAACTATTGATGAAGATATTACTTCAAAAAATATTATTATAGAAAAAAAAGAGATAATTAGTGAAAAAGAAAAAAAAGATACTTTTATTGAAGAAAAATTTATAAAAGAGTTCGTTACAGTAAGAAAAAAACTTAAACTTATTCAAAATTATGTTGGTTATGGTAATTTTAATATTATAAGTTTTGATGAGATGTTAGCCGTTGCAAATAGATCTTCTGAAATTGGCGCATTAACAAAAAAAGAGCTTGAATTTTTGGAATCTATTTTTTATTACGATCCTTCAACTCATGGCTTTTATGGAGAAAAAATCTCCCAAAATATTACAGATACAATAAATAAAAAAGATACTATTAAAATACCATATACTGGTCATTATTTATTTAAAGGTGAGCCTGAAACTACATACTATAAGATGTGTGATGATATTGGAGAGTCTTTAATTTTAACTTCTGGAATTAGAAGTATAGTAAAACAAACAAAACTTTTTTTAGATAAAATTGATTCAGTTGATGGAAATTTAAATATTGCCTCAAAATCATTAGCCCCTCCTGCTTATACATATCACTCCATTGCAGATTTTGATGTAGGGAAAAAAGGTTTTGGACATGCTAATTTTACTTCAAGATTTGCCTTAACTCAAGAGTTTATAAAAATGAGAAGATTAAAATATATAGATATGAGATATACAATTAATAATAAGGATGGAGTAAGGTATGAACCTTGGCATGTTAAAGTTATTTAGACTATTGATAATTGGTCTTTTAATTCAAAATCTTTTTGCAAATACGCAGAGTTTTGATTTTGATTTTATAAAAAAAGGTGTTCAAGATGATAATACACTTTTAATAGTTGGTGGTATTCAAGGTGATGAACCAGGTGCATTTATGGCAGCTTCTCTTATTACAACACATTACAATATTACAAAAGGTTCAGTCTGGATTGTTCCAAATTTAAACTTCTATTCTATTATTAAACGTTCAAGAGGTCCTTTTGGTGATATGAATAGAAAATTTGCAGCTTTATCGCCTACAGATCCTGATTATTTTTCAGTACAAAGAATAAAAAAGTATATAAAGTCTCCAGATGTAAAAGTTGTTTTAAATTTACATGATGGAAGTGGTTTTTATAGAAAAGAGTTCATAGATTGGTCACATTCTCCAAATAGATGGGGACAAAGTTCAATTATAGATCAAAAGAGTTTAGATATTGAAGAGTATGGAAATCTTGAAGAGATCTCTTCTCAAGTCTGTGAGCATGTTAATCAAAATTTAATTAAAGAAAAAGATTCATATAGAGTAAAAAATACGCACACTAGATTAGGTGATAAGGAAATGGAAAAAACATTAACTTATTTTGCTATTAATAATGGCAAGGCTGCTTTTGGAAATGAAGCAAGTAAAGTACTTCCTTTACATGAGAGAACTTATTATCATTTAGTAGCAATTGAAAAATATATGGAGATAATGGGTATTGAGTTTACAAGAAAATTTGACTTAAATGCTTATTCTGTTAAAAATGTAATTGATCATGATATTTATATATCTTTTTATGATGATAAAATTCAATTACCATTAAGTGAAGTAAGAAATATTTTAAAATATTTTCCAATAAAAAAAGATGGAACTTTAGAGTTTACTCCTTCTAATCCTTTAATGACGGTTATTAAAAAAAATGGAATATATATGATTCATTATGGAAATAGAAAATTAGCAAATTTAAAACCTGATTACAGAGAACTTGACAATGAGCAAAAAACTGTTTCTATGAATATTGATGGAAAAGAACATGAAGTTAGTTTAGGTTCTATAATTGATGTTAATAATAGTTTTGAAGTTAAGCCAATTAATAATTTTAGAGTTAATGTTATTGGTTTTGTTCAAAAGGGTAAAAGAGATGAATCTGGAATAAAAGTGATAAAAGAGAGAATTCAAAAAAGATATTCTATTGATAAAAATGGAAAAATTTTTAGAGTGGAATTTTATAAAGATAATAAATTTGCTGGAATGGTTTTAGTAAATTTCAATAAAAATAGAAAACTTAGAGGAAATTTTTCTTTACTTTCAAGTAAGGAAGAAAATACTACAAATAATTTGTAGTATTTTCTTTAACATTTTTAATCGACAAGCTCTTGTTTGATTTTTTCTTGATTTAATTTCTTACAAGCTGATTTATATAATTCTTCAATTCTTTTTTCATCATCATGAATTAGTTCTTTAATTTCAGAAATATTTTTACCTGCTTCTTT
>JBFHGG010000111.1:0-8031 GCA_041583235.1 Halarcobacter sp. | reverse complement strand
TGATGTAAAAAAGGTAACATATACTTATTTAAAAACTCCACCTAGCGAAATGAAGATAACTGTTAAAACTCGCTATAGACAAGTAGAGCAAAATGCTACTTTATTTTCAACATCTAAAGATACTGTTCACATTGTTTTAGAGCAAGGCCAGGATGCAATAGCACCCGGTCAAGCTGCAGTCTTTTATGATGGAGATATTGTCGTTGGCGGTGGTCAGATTGTATAAATAACTTTATTTATAAAAAACAACAAAGGCTTCTAGTTTTTAATTCTAGAAGCCTTTAATAATATTAATTATCCCAAATTATTTTGTAAAAGTAGTTACATATCCTTGGATAAAGATATATAGAACAATTATTTATAGCTAATACATAAAAAAAATCAATTTTAAAACATAAAATATTTAATTTTTTTGATTTGTTAAATTAAAATAAATAATGCCATTAAAGATTAATAATTTATTTAATAAAAAATATATAATATGTATATTTGCTAAATGAAACAAATTATTATTAAAAAATAAGCTTGCTAAAAGCAAGCCTAACCACACTATGCGGACCCAAATGGGCGATTTGAATAAATTTTTATTTGAACGTATGTTCTTTCATAAGAATATTCTCACTAAACATAGTTTATGTCAAGTAAAATTTTTTTTTGCGTAAATTCCAAGAGTGATTTATAATTAGGTTACTATATTCTTATAAATAATCACTAATTATAGTAAAAAAGGAATTCAATATGGAAAAAGATTATTATTTGGGACTAGATTGTGGAACATCATCTGTAGGGTGGGCTGTTACAGATAAAAATTATGATTTATTAAAAACAAAAGGAAAAACACTTTGGGGAATCAGATTATTTGAAGAAGCAAAGCCGGCTGCAGAAAGGAGAGCCTTTAGAGCTAATAGAAGAAGAACTTTTAGAAAAAGAGCTAGATTGGATTTATTAGAAGATTTATTTGAAGAAGAAATAAATAAAATTGATTCTAAATTCTTTCAAAGATTAAAAGATAGTAAATACTATCTAGAAGATAAAACTGATGCTCTAGATAAAAATTCCTTATTTAATGATAAAGATTTTAATGATAGACATTTTCATTCAAAATATCCAACAATATTTCATTTGAGAGCTGATTTAATACGTAGTAAAGAGCCACATGATGTTAGATTAGTATATTTAGCTATTCATCATATCTTAAAAAATCGTGGACACTTTATTTATGAAGGCCAACAGATTGAAAGTGTACAGAATGTTGATCAGTTATTTTTTAATTTAGATTTAATTATATCTGATTTATTTCCAAATATAAGAGTAACATATCCAAATGGTTTTGACAGTATAAAGAAAATATTAACAGATAAGTCAGTAAAAAATAGGCTTAATAAATTAAAAGAGAATATAATTGTTGAAGCAGATAATTTAAAAGTTGCTAAAACAATTCAAGCGGAAATTGTAAAAGCTCTCAATGGAAATAAAGTGAATATCTTAAAATTGATCCCTGACAACACTATAGTTGAAGAAGAGTTATCGAATAAAGATTTTACATTTTCCTCTAGCTCATATGAAGAAAACGAACTAGCTATAAAGAATTCCTTGGGTTTGGATTATTTTGAAATAATTTCCTGCTTAAAAGAAATTTATGATTGGTCTCTTTTATATTCAATTTTACAAGGTAAAAAATATTTATCTTTTGCCAAAGAACAAACCTATGAAATACATAAGGAACAACTAACTCAATTAAAAGCTTTGGTTAAAAAATATAATCCTGAAAAATATAAAGAAGCATTCAAAATAACAAAAGATAAATTAAAAAATTATAGTGCATATATTGGTCATGGATTGGAAAATGGTAAAATGGATAAAGGACCTATTAAGTCTAAATGTTCAATAGAAGATGTGAATAAATATTTTAAAAAATTATTAGAGATAGCTTTTAAAGAAAATCAAGAAGATGAACTACTAAAAAAAATATATAATCAATTAGATTCAAATCAACTATTACCTAAAGTTATTACTCCAGATAATAGAGTAATTCCTTATCAAGTTAATCTAATGGAATTAGAAACTATATTAGATAATGCTTCAAATTATTTATATTTCTTAAATACAAAAGATAATGAAGGATACTCAGTTACTGAAAAAATAATTGCAATAATGAAGTTTAGAATTCCTTATTATGTTGGTCCATTAGTTGAAAAAACAGATGATAGTCAAGCCTATCAAAAATTTAGTTGGATGATAAGAAAAGATTCAAGTACTGGGAAAATATTACCTTGGAAATTTTCAAATCAAGTTGATTTAGCAGCATGTGGTAATGAATTTATAAAAAGAATGGTAAGAAAATGTACTTACTTACCAAATGAAAATGTATTGCCAAAAAATTCTTTATTAAATAGTGAATTTACACTTTTGAATGAATTAAATAACTTGAGAATAAATGGAGAAAAACCTTCACTAGAATTGAAAAATGAAATTTTTAACTTGTTCAAAGATCATAAAACAGTTTCAACTACAAGCATAAAAAAATTACTTATTTGTAGAGGCGTTTATAATAAGAAAGATGATATTGTTTTTACAGGAATAGATAAAACTTTTAAGTCGTCTCTTAAATCATATATTGATTTCAAAGAATATATTGAATCAAATAAATTAACAAAAAATGAAATTGAATCAATTATTGAATGGGCTACTGTATTTTCAGAAGGACAAACTCTATTAAAAGAGAGAATTGAAAAAAATTTCCAAGATAAATTATCAAAAGAAGATATTAAATATATCTTAGGAAAATGTAAGGCATATACAGGTTGGGGACATTTATCAAGAAAGTTTTTAACTGAAATTTACCATATTAATGAATCTGGAGAATGCAAAAATATTATTTCTTTATTAAGAGAAACTTCAAATAGTTTAATGGAGTTATTAAGTAAAGACTATACGATTCTTGATAGTATTGAAGAAGAATTATTAAATTATAATTATAATTATGATGATTGGACTTATGAGAATTTAGTTGAACCATTATTAGTTTCTCCTTCTATAAAAAGAAGTATATGGCAAACCTTGCAAATAGTTAAAGAAATAAAGCAAGTGACAAAAAAAGAGCCTAAAAGAATCTTTATAGAAATGGCTAGAGGTCCTGAAGAAAATCAAAAGAATAAAAGAACTTTGTCTAGGTCAGAACAGTTAATTAGACAATATAATAACTTAACTGATAATTCTGAAGCTAGAAATATTTTAAAAAAACTTGAAGGAATAAGTGATGCGGAGTTAAGGAAAGATAAACTTTTTTTATATTTTACTCAGTTAGGTAGATGTATGTATTCAAATGAGAAGATTAATTTAGAAGACTTATTGTGTAATAATAATAACTATGATATTGATCATATATATCCTCAAAAATGTATAAAAGATGATAGTTTAAACAATAGAGTTTTAGTTCTAAAAAAAGAAAATGGTAAAAAAAGTGATAATTATCCACTTACTACAGATATTCAAAATAAATGTTCATCACATTGGTATTTTTTATATAAAAATAATTTAATCACAAAAGAAAAATATAATAGACTTACTAGAAAAACTAAATTAGATAGAGATGAATTACAAAGTTTTATTGCAAGACAGATAGTAGAAACAAGACAAAGCACAAAAGCTGTAGGTAAACTTTTAGAAAAATTATGTCCTAATACAACAGTCATTTACTCAAAGGCAAATTCTGTTGCACAATTCAAAAAGATTTATCAAATAAATAAGTCTAGGGGAATAAATGATTTACACCATGCAAAAGATGCTTATTTAAATATAGTTGTAGGGAATGCTTATTATACTAAATTTACAAAAGATCCTAGTTATATTTTAAAAAATGAAATTAAAGATTCTTATAATATTTCTAAATTATTCTTTTTTGATATTAGAAGAAATGGAGTAATTGGCTGGGAACGTGATGTTAATGGTAAAGATAGAAGAGATAGTAAGAATAATAAAGATGGTAAATTAGATTATGATAAATTTCCTGAAACTGGGACTATTGTAAAAGTTAGAAACACATTGAGTAAAAATAATATATTATTCACTCGTCAAACTTTCCAAAGAAGTGGAAAAATATCAGACTTATTAATAGTGAAAAAAGGTGCTAATAATGATGTTTTGCCTATTAAATCTTCTGATAAGAATATGCAACAAGTAGAAAAATATGGAGGGTATAATAAAATAGCTAAAGCATATTTTTTTCTAGCAGAATATACTAATAAGAAAAAAAGAGTTAAAAGATTTTTTGATGTTCCTATATATAAAGTATCTGATCTAGAAGAAGGGAAAACTAGTCTTTATGAGTATTGTATAAAGGATTTACAATTAACCAATCCTAAAATAATTATTCCTAAAATATTAGTTAATTCTAAAATTAAAATTAATAATTTTATATATGAAATTTCTGGTGCAATGGGTGATGAGTTAGGTTTAAAAACAGCCGTTCCTCTAGTTCTTTCGAATAAAAATTATAATTATTATTGTCGTGTTGAGAAATACTTAGAAAAAATGAAAAATTACTTGAGATTTAATAAAAATGAATCAGAAACAGTAATAAATAAGTATACTGAATACCAGATATATAAATATAAAATATCATCTGAAGAGAATTTAGATTTATATAATGAACTAAAATATAAATTGAGCAATTCAATCTATCAATATAGAGTAAATGAAACTATTAAAAAGAATATTATTGAAAATGTTAATCTATTTATAGCTGCTTCACTTTTTAAACAATCTCTATTTTTAGAACAATTGCTACTCCTTTTTTCATGTAAAAAAGTTGTTTCAGATCTCCAATTAATTGGATCAAATAAATTTGCTGGTATGGCAAGATTGAGAAGAAATTTAAATTCTGATATTGAATTTATATATCAATCAGTAACAGGTTTATATGAAACTAGAAGGAAGGTATTAATATAATGAGTTTTAGAGCAATTGTAATTACAAAACAATCTAAATTAGAATTTTGGCAAAAATATCTTGTTATTAGAACAAAAGAAGAAACAAAAAGAATATATTTAGATGAAATATCAATATTAATGATTGAGCATACTGCTGTATGTATTACAGCGGTATTGCTTCAAGAATTAACAAATAGAAATATTGATGTTATTTTTTGTGATAATAAAAGAAATCCTTGTTCAAATTTAATTCCTTTTTACGGCAGTTACGATAGCTCTGAAAAAGTAAATATTCAAATAAGCTGGGATAAAAAAAATAAAATAAAAATTTGGACTGAACTTGTAAAAGAAAAAGTAAAAAAACAAGGAGAATTATTAGAGTTACTAAAAATTGATACAAAAGATTATTTTAATACCAAAATAAATGAAATAGAATTAAATGATCCTACTAATATTGAAGCTCAATCTGCGAAAAAATATTTTCATTTATTATTTTCAAATAAATTTACAAGAACTAGTGATGATGCAATTAATTCAGCACTCAATTATGGATATATGGTAATGCTTTCCCTAGTTAACAGGGTAGTAACTTCTAAAGGTTATCTTACTCAGGTAGGTTTGCATCATAGTAATATTCGCAACCAATTTAATTTGTCTTGTGATTTAATGGAACCACTCAGGCCTATTGTTGATAAAGAAGTTTTTTCATTAGAGTTCAAAGATGAATTTGGCTCAGAAGAAAAATACTTCTTATTAAAAATGTTTGAAAAGAAGTTTCTTATCAAAAATAAAAAATATAGCCTCGAAGATACTGTAGATATTTACTGTTCTAGTATTTTTTCTGCCTTAAAGAATAAGGATTTGTCAGAAATACAATTTTATAGTTTTGCTTATGGAAAAGATTAGATATATGAGAATTCTATTATTTTTTGATTTACCTACACTCACTATTGAACAAAGGCGGGATTATAGAAAATTTAGGAAATGGTTAGTTAGTGAAGGGTTTATTATGTTACAAGAATCAGTCTATTCAAAATTAGCTATGAATAGTAACTCAGCAAAACTTATTATAGAAAATGTGCGCCGACATAAAACTGAGGAAGGGAATATACAAATATTACTAATTTCCGAAAAACAATATAATAAAATTGAATTAATTGTGGGAACACCACAAACAGATGTATTAGATACAATGGATAAAGTAGTAATTATATGAGTACAAGATTAGTTAATGAACCATTAAATATTTATCTTGATGAAATAGAAGAAAAGTATAATATTCTAGTTATAGAATCCAAAACGTTGTTTTATCAAGTTATTAAAGATTTATATCAGCAAATAAATAATGAATATGGAGATTTTGTTTTTTCAAAAAAAGATCAACCAATAGAAATTAAAGATAGTTTAGAACTTATTATTAACCCTTTTGATTTAGATATAAATAATAAAAGAATACTTACAGCCATTCAAAAATTAGTAGTAAAGGAGGCAAAAAATGAAATCCATTATAGTGAAACTAATAAAATTATTACCTTATTGGAAGGATATGCTCAAAAATTAGCTTTTACATTCGATGGAAATGTTTCACCAAAATATGAAATAACTAGTGAAGCTATAATTAAAATGATTAATTTTCAAGTTGATGTATTTAGTTCTTCTTTCCCTGAAACTATTTTTGAATATTTAATTAACTCTAATAAATATTTAAATACTCAGGTTTTTTGCTTTGTTAATTTTTTTAACTATCTTGAAAATAATCAAATTGATGACTTTATAAAATCATGTTTAGATTATCATATCTCAGTAATTTTTATTGAGGCTGTTGATACAAATTATAAAAATACTAATTGTAAAAAAACTATAATTGATTCAGATTTTTGTCATATTTAGCGTAGGAAAAATAGAATTAATATGCTATAATATAAATATATAAAAGGGATAGGATATGCTAAAAACTAAACATTCTTCATTTTTTAATTTCTTATGTAATAACGAAATAAATAATAATACTGAACAGATGTTATGTTTGAGTAGTATGTTCTTTCAGTAATTACTACAACCACGTCTTTAGGAATAAAGGCCCCTGCTTCTGTTTGAGTAGTATGTTCTTTCAGTAATTACTACAACCTTAAAACGCACTTAGGCAAGTCAATTCCTGTTTGAGTAGTATGTTCTTTCAGTAATTACTACAACTTTCGCCTATCTGTATTTTGTAAACCTGTCGTTTGAGTAGTATGTTCTTTCAGTAATTACTACAACTTCTAAATATTCAACATATCTCTCACTTACGTTTGAGTAGTATGTTCTTTCAGTAATTACTACAACATAAGTTTTAACACTATAATGAAGGAATTAGTTTGAGTAGTATGTTCTTTCAGTAATTACTACAACTCTTTTGACCATAGCTCCATGCATCTATTCGTTTGAGTAGTATGTTCTTTCAGTAATTACTACAACTGTTTATAGTGATAATCTTGCTTATATACAGTTTGAGTAGTATGTTCTTTCAGTAATTACTACAACAATCCCTTCAACACCACTTAATGTTTCTTTGTTTGAGTAGTATGTTCTTTCAGTAATTACTACAACCGATTTCATATTTGGTGTCGTTTTTGGTTAGTTTGAGTAGTATGTTCTTTCAGTAATTACTACAACTGGCATAATTTGAAAACGAACCGAACCTGTGTTTGAGTAGTATGTTCTTTCAGTAATTACTACAACTGATGAGTTTTTCAGAACCCTCGAGGCATTTGTTTGAGTAGTATGTTCTTTCAGTAATTACTACAACAAGGATTAATTTTAAAAACAATGTCAGCTGGTTTGAGTAGTATGTTCTTTCAGTAATTACTACAACTCCATTGTCGCGCCAAGTAAGCACAGTTTAGTTTGAGTAGTATGTTCTTTCAGTAATTACTACAACATCAAAGATTAACACATTATCAGACGCACCGTTTGAGTAGTATGTTCTTTCAGTAATTACTATAATTGTTATAATTTAGTATAACAAAGGCTTCTAGTTTTTAATTCTAGAAGCCTTTAATAATATTAATTATCCCAAATTATTTTGTAAAAGTAGTTACATATCCTTGGATAAAGATAT
>JBFHGG010000110.1:0-8101 GCA_041583235.1 Halarcobacter sp. | reverse complement strand
TTTCTAAGATGGGAGCAGATGCTGGCATCTCTTGTCCCATTGCTTTCATCATTTGAGCCATTTGTTGCATTTGAGCATCACCAGCGTCTTTTACAACACAAGATGGAGATTCAGAAAGTCTATTTGTAACTCGAACATCTGAAACTGATTCACCTAAAATATCTTTGATTTTTTTAGTTATATCTTCAAATTTCTCTTCAACTTCTTTTTTCTCTTCTTCTGATTGCTCAACTTTTGGAGCTTCAGCTGAAGTAATATCTTTAAATTCCCACTCTTTGTATGCACCATACATTGGAGTAATAATTTCATCAATCTCTTTATCATCTAAGATAAGAACTTCAATGTCATTTTTCTTATAAGCTTCTAATAATGGAGAGTTTCTAAGAACATTTTCATTTTCACCTACAATATAGTAGATAGCTTTTTGCTCAGAATCTGCTGCTTCTTTATAAGCTGATAAAGATGTCATTTTAGGGGCTTCTGTTTTTGATGATTTAAATCTAATTAATTCTAAAATTGCTTCTTTATTTGTAAAGTCTTGGTAAGCACCCTCTTTTAAAGGTCTATTATATTGCTCAATAAATACTGCATATTTTTCTTCATCTTTAGACATTTTTTTGATTTCAGCTAAGATTTTTTTAACAGAACCTTGTTTAATATTTGCCATTACTCTGTTTTCTTGCAAGATTTCTCTTGAAACATTTAGTGGTAAATCTTCAGAATCAATAATACCTCTTACAAATCTAAGGTAAGTTGGTAATAACTCTTTTTCATCATCAGTAATAAATACTCTTTTTACATATAATTTAACACCAGGTTGGTAATCAGCTCTGTACATGTCCATTGGAGCAATTGAAGGAATATAGAATAATGTTGTATACTCATTTACACCTTCAGCTTTTGTATGAATAACAGCCATTGGATCTTGAGAATCATGAGAAATTGATTTATAGAAATCGTTATACTCATCATCTTTTAGTTTAGACTTTGGCTGCATCCATAAAGCTGTTGCTTCATTAATTTTTTCATGTCTTTTTTCTGTAGTTTTTTTAGCTTCTTTTCCAGCTTTTTTATCTTCTTCACTTAACTCTTCAGTAACTTCTTCAGAATAGTTTAAGAAAATTGGATATGCAATATGGTTAGAGTATTTTCCAACAATAGTTGTAATTCTTTCTTTAACTGCAAATTCTCCTGCTTCTTCATCTTTTAATTTGATATAAATAACAGTTCCACTTGACTCTTTTGTAACTTCTGTTAAATCAAATTCTCCAGTTCCATCACTTGACCATTTATATGCTACTTCTTCTCCAGCTTTTTTTGAAATTACATCTACTTGAGATGCAACCATAAATACTGAATAAAAACCAACACCAAATTGACCAATAAGATTTGAATCTTTTTTAGCATCACCTGTCATTGCTTCAACAAATGATTTAGTTCCAGATTTTGCAATTGTACCAATTGAAGCAATTAAATCTTCTTCATTCATACCAATACCATTATCAACAATAGTTAATGATTTGTCTGCTTCATCAAAAGAGATATTAATCTCACCTTTCCAATCTTCAGGTAACTTTGCCTTGATATTTTCATCTGTAAGTTTTAAATAATTTAGTTTATCAATTGCATCACTTGCATTTGATACAAGCTCTCTTATAAAAATCTCTTTATTAGAGTATAAAGAGTGTGTCATTAAATGTAAAAGTTGTCCAACTTCTGTTTGAAACTGATGTTTTGCCATAAATTTCTCCTATAAATTTTATATTTTGTAAGTGTAATTTTATCACAACTTTATAAAAGGAAGCTAAAGTTTTAACATTTATTAGCACTTTTTTGTTTTGAGTGCTAAATTAGTTTTTTTTAACTTTACAATTTCTAAACACAAAGAGAATATAATAAATTAATCTACTAAAGGAAAAAAAATGAAGAAAAAGATTTTTAATAAAAAAACTGTTTATTATGCTAGTACTTTTTTTATTGCCCTACTCGTTGGTGTATATGGAGGACTTATAGATATATATCAAACTCCTGCTGTAATTGAAATAGCAAATAATTTACAATATCCTTTATATTTTTTTACTCTACTTGGTATTTTTAAAATTTTAGGAGGAGTCATATTGCTCTTACCTAGAAATTTTACAAAAATTAGAGATATTGCATATACTGGCTTTGCCTTTGACTTTATATTTGCTGCATATTCACATTGGGCAATATCTGATAGTTTCAACAAAATTATATTACCTATAGTAATTTTAATGATATTATCTATTTCTTATTATTTAAAAGATAAATTCTAATTCAAAAACAAGATTAAAATTGATAGACTACTATTTAAATAAAGGATTAAAAAAATGAATAATGATAAATTTTTAAATGATTTAAATGACTTATATGAATACTTAGACTACCAAAAAAACAGCATTAATAAATTAATATCACATTTAGAAAAAAATGAATTTAACAAACTTACAATTATAGAAGATTTTGCAAAAAATTTAAACTTAGAAATGAATGATGATTTGAGATTTGCCCTTGTAACAAGACTTGTAAATTTAAGAGATGATTCATTAGTTCAAGTTTTAAAAAAATTCAAAAAGAGTGATCAAGAGATTATAGAATTACAAGAAAAATCTTTTTGCTTTGTTAGAGATTTTTGGCATGAAAAGCACAAGCATACAATTGATTATATTAAGCATAATAATCTACTTACTCCCTTTTATCAAGAAATTTTTCAAGGAGTATATAATGTTGGGCTTAAAATGTCATCATGGCAAAGTTCTTGGACAAAACATATTATAAATGGAATAAATAAAGAACTACTTTTAAAATTTGAAGGCAACGAAGAAAAGGTCTTTGAATATTTAGAAAAACACCATTTATTTGATTTAGGACATAATAATATTTTAGCAGATAGATCATATTCTGCTTTAATAAAAGAAAAAGATGAGTATCATTCAAAAGCTTATATAGAAGCTTTTAAAGAGCAAACAACAGCTGTAATTGATGAACTTGAGGAGTTTGAAGAAAAATTAATTGAACTTGAAGATGAAGTTTATGGACAAAAATGGGATTATATTTTATATATTCAATCTTTAATAAAAGCCTTTTCTGAAACAAAAACACATCTTCTTGTAGAAAAATGGGCAGATGTGGATAGAGCTTGGATGAAAATAAAATCTCCTGTACAAATTGGACACCCTTTAGAATATTATGAAGACCACTTTAGAAAAGCTGTTGCATTAGAGTGGGATATTAGACTTACAAATCCAAACTTTGCACAAAATGATAATAGAGTAAATAAAATAAAATCAGCATATGAAAAAATCTTTTCAAATTTAGAAAAAACTAAAGAAGAGAGTAAAAGATATCAAAATACTTATGACTTCTCATTAAAATCACTTGATAAAGTTCAATTATATGTAGGAAGACCAGCTATGTTTTTTGGAGCAGAATTCAATGGACTATTTTCAGCACAAGTAGTACCAAATGATGAAATTGTTTCAAAAGAGGAAGGTAAAAAAATCTTTGCCTTTGCAGATGAAATTTTACAAAGTTCTAGAGCAAAACCATTTTTAAAATTAGCTCATGAGATTTTTGGACAAGAGTTATTAAAAGAAGATAGAACTTTTTTATTTAATGAAACAGATGCCTGGCATCAAGTTTATGATATTACTACAATTGGTCATGAATATGGTCATATTTTATGGTGTGATGAAGAAACAGAAACACTTATGAACAAAAGTGGAAACTTTAAAAATATAGAAGAGTTTAAAGCAACAACTGGAGGTTTAGTTTCATTTTTTTTAGATGATACTTCAGATGAAAGAGATTTAGAAAAACAAGTTTTAATTGATACTATAAAAAGAGCTGTAGGACTTATAGGTTGGATGGAAGTAGATGAAGTACAGCCATATTATTGTGAAGGACTAATTCATCTTAATGCTCTTTTTGATTCTAAAATTTTAGACTGGAGAGAAGAAGAATTAATAATTAATATTTCATCTAAAAGATATGATGATTTAAAAGAATGGTATATCAAAAGCTATACAAAACTTGCACTTCATTACTTAGAGAAAAGAGATGCAACAGAGTTTTTAAATGAATTTGCTATAAAAACTGATAAATACTTTATGCCTAAAAATACAAAAATAAACTCTTTTGTAAAATACTATTTTAAAAGATACCAAGAGATTGGACAAGAATTAGATACAGAAGATAAAAAAGAAAACTATATAAAATAAGAGATTAAAATCTCTTATTTTAGTCTCTTATCTTAATACTAGGGTTAATCTTTTCCCAATCTTCCATTAGCTCTTTTTGTAAGACAAAAGTATCTTTTGAGCTTGCTATATCATTGTATTTATATGGAGTTATTATCATAAGTCCACCTTTTAAAATAGAGCTAAAAGTATTTGTTTCTAATTTAGAATCACCAAAAATTGAGAACTTAAACTTAAAACCACTTATATCATGAAAGGTAGAATCAACTCTTACAAGATGTTTATATTTATTGTAAATTAAACAATCTAAGATTACTTTTTTACCATCAAAACTAAGATCAACTTTATTTACTTTTCCTATCTTCACATTTTTATAATATATAGGTGCACCTATATTTACACTTGAAGGATGATAAGATATTACATTTAAAACTACACCATCTTCAGATTGTTTTATATCTTCAAGTGAATCTAAACCCACGAAATTTGTTTTTGAAATATTACTATTAGAGCTAAGCACACCAATATTAACAGGCATAATTGAAGAACCTACATTTTCAATCTGTGTTAATGATATTTTTGGCTTTTTAAGATAATAAACTGTATCTTTTTTCGTAAACTTTTTTATATCTTTTGGTATTTGAACTTTTACTAAAACTCTATTTTTAGAAATTAAAGAAATATCTGTAACTTTTCCTACCTCAACGCCTTTATAAATAAGTTTTGAAAACTGTGTTTTAAGACCTTCTACATCATCAAAAACAATACTAATTGTATTTGAAGAATTCCTCATACTATCTTCTGAGGCAAAAATTTGATGTGTTTTAAAACTATCTTTTGAAGAGTTATCAAGATTTATTGAACCATTTAAAAAAGATGAAAAATTATCAAGTTCAAATAAAATACCACTTAAACTTGCATCTAGTTTTAATACACCTTTTTTATAAAACCTAGAATTATTTTTTATATATTTTTTGTATTTTGAATAAATAAACATTTGAACTTTTGATGTCTTATCATCAAATTTTATGGATTTTACAAAACCTATTTCTTGATTTTTATAGTTTATAGACTCATCTTTTTTTATTGCAAAACTATTATCAAAATATGCATTTGTATAAAAGCCTTCGGTTTCTAGTCGTTTTAATTGTTCAACATCTTTGTATGAACTATAAAGTTTAAATTTTCTTTTTGTAAGTTTTGCATCTCTTTTTATATCAACAAGAGAAATAGCACCATCTAGAAAGGGTTTTAAACCTATATTATTTATATTTAAATCTAAGTTTTTAAGTTCTATTAATTTTGAACTCATATCATAAAAAAGTGTTTTATCATTTATAAGATTTTGATACTCTTTTTTTATTAAAGCACTAATTTTTACTCTTTTATAATCTTTTGTTAATGAGTAATCTAAAACTTCTCCAATAACTATATTTTTAAAATAAATTTTTGATTTATTAGATATTGAGTTAAGATTATCAGAATAAAAAGTGATTAATAAATCTTCATTTGAAAGTTTTTCATTATGATCTTTATTTATTTCAAAAAAGTATGAAGGTTCACCTTTTTTATATTCAAAAGAGATGAATTTTCCACTTACTACAGTTCCAAGATTTTTAACTCCATCAAATCCTACTTGAACTTCTTCTAAAATTAGTTTACTCTTATTAGTTAATAAATAGTTATAATTTTCATATACATAGGCTTTTGCAATAACACTATTTTCTGTAAGATACATTTTATTTATTTTTCCTACTTCAATACCTTTATACATAATGCTTGTATTTTTTCCAATGCCGTTTGCTTCTTCTAATTTAATATTAATAAAACTCTTTTTTTCTAAATCTTTTTCATCTTCATAAAGAACATAATAATCATCTTTAGACATTTTCTTAGCATCTTTATCTAGAGTTTTTACTGTAATTCCACCAATTAAAGCTGAGTATAAAGAACTAAGTTCCAAACTCAAGCCTCCTGCACCAAAATTAACCTTTAAGGCTCTATTCATTACAAAACTTGAGCTCTCATTAACTAAATCATTATATCTATCATAAATATATGCTTTTAAATAAACATTTTCATCTCTAAATTCTTTTGAAACTATTTCACCAATTTGAAATTTATTAAAAAATATTGGAGTTTCAACCTCAACTAAATCAGCTCTATTAGATAAAATTGAAACATAATAACCTTTTGCATCTAAATCAGAATTGGGTTTACTATCAAGCCCAATAAATCTGTATTTTGATTTTATTTTTCTTTGTTCTTCTATATTTACAAAAGCAGGAGCAAGTTCAATTTTATTTCCACTTAAAATAGTACTTAGTCCTGAAATTTTGGTAAGTGAAACAACAGGTTTTTTTATCCAAAATTTTGTACCTTCTAAGGCAACAAATTCTGCAACATCACTTCTCACTAAAATATTAACTTTAAAACTATTTAAATCATTTATATCTATTTTAGTAACTTTTCCTAGTTCTAAACCTCTATATTCTAAAGCAGTTGCACCCTCTTTTAATCCTTCAGCACTTTTAAATATTACTGTAATATTTGTACCTTTTTTTGTATAACTTTCATAAGCAATCCAAGCTAAAATGAAAAAAACTATTAAAGGTAAAATCCAAATAAAAGATATTGATTTTTTTTCTTTTACTTCTGCTTTATAAACTAAAGTTTCTATATTTTTATTTTTTACATTATCTAAATTTTTTTCTTGGCTCATCCCAAATAATCCTCGTATCAAATCTGTGTGCAGCAAGCATTGTAAAAACTACAACCAAAGCAAAAGATGTGGCTGCTATTCCACCTTTTATATTAAATATCTCATCTAATTGTACAATTGAAGCTAAAATTGCAACTACATAAATATCTATCATTGACCATTTCCCTATAGCTTCAATAAAATAAAAAATCTTTATTTTTGTTTTATTTTTCAATCTTGTATTTATAATCAAAGTAGAAAAAATAAAAAGTAACCCTAATAATTTTATTAAAGGTATTATAACACTTGCAGTTAAAATTACAATTGCAATAAAATAATCCCCATGACTTAAAAAAGAAATAACACCTTCTAAAATTGTGCTTCCTTCTTTTACTCCTAATTTAGAAATTTCCATCATAGGATAAAGCATAGCAGGAATAAAAAGAAGAATTGCACTTACTACTAAGGCAAGAGATACTTGCAAAGAGTTCTTAACTCTCCTCCTTACTATATGTCCGCATCTATTACATTTGAAAGGTGTATAATGCTCTTTTTCATATATTTTATGGCAATTTTTACAAGAAATCAATATCATTTTTACTCTAATACTGATTTTATATCAAATTTTTTATTTGACATATAAAACATAAAAATATATGCCAACATAATATAAAATCCTATATCAAATCTTGTTGTAGAAATCATTCCTAAAAGTTTTATATATGTAACAATAATACTTACAATAAAAACCTCTATAAATCCCCATGTTTTAAAAAAATGAAAGCTATCAAAAAGTACTCTTTTAGGAAAGAGTTTTTTTTTCATAGAGTTTTGAATAAATGCAAATATTATTACAAGGGAGTTTAAGATAGGAGCTATAATAATTGTAAAAAAAACTAGTAAAGAAACAAAAATAAAATCTTGTTCAAATAAGATTAAAAAACTAGAAAAAAGTGTTGCTTTTAATTCAGTTCCATTTATAGATAAAGTTATAAGAGGATAAATATTTAAAAGAATAAAAAGAAGTAAAGCAGTAATCGCATAATATAAAGAATCTAAGCTATGAGAGCTTTTATATTTTAAGTTACGTGAACATCTAGGACATTTTATTTTTTGATTTAAAGACTCATTTTTTTCAACAAAAAGTCCACAAGCATAGCATTCTATTATATTATTCATG
>JBFHGG010000109.1:0-8650 GCA_041583235.1 Halarcobacter sp. | reverse complement strand
GATGGCACTGCCTGTTGCTCTTTCACTACTTGCCACTGCTCAATCAGCAGCTACTTTCTTAGGTGCTCCTGAGTTCTCTTATAGGTTTGATTTAACTCTCATTGGATACTCAATTACATCATTGCTTGCTATTTATATTGTTGTTAAAGTATTGATTCCAAAGCTTTATGCAATGAATGCTATAAGTGTTTATGAATTATTGCAAGAAAGATATGATGGAAATGCTAGGCGTGATGTTGGAGTGATGTTTTTAATAGGAAGATTGTTCGCTAGTGGTGCAAGGCTTTATATGGCAGCACTTGCACTTAGTATGATACTTTTTTATGATATTAGCTTAGGTCATGTTAGTTTTTCTGTTGTTTTACTTGTATTAGGAGCTTTAATTTTCACCTATTTTGGAGGAATCAAATCTGTAATTATTAGTGATATTTTACAGATTATTGTTTATTTAGGTGCTGGAATTGCAGTAGTTGTTTACTTATATCTTTCTTTATCTATGGATCTTTCTACACTTTTTCAAAGTTTAAATGATGCAGAAAAATTAAAATATATTGATTTTGAACTAAGTTTTACAAATGAGGGTAAATTTAATATCTTTTCGCTTTTAACAGGCTATATGCTTTTAAATGTTGCTGCTTTTGGGCTTGATCAAGATTTAGCTCAAAGAGTATTATCTTGTAAAAATAAAAAGGAAGCAGGGTGGTCACTTTATGGTGCAACACTTTTAAGTATTCCTGTATCTATGCTGTTTCTAAGTATTGGTCTTTTATTATTTTTATATTACCAAGAACATACAATTTCTCAAAAGTTTGCAGGAGAGAGCATCACTATTTTTATGTATTATATTTTAAATGAAATGCCAAATGGATTAAAAGGTTTTGTCACAATTGGTGCAATTGCTGCTGCTTTAAGTAGTACAAACTCAGTCTTAGGAGCAATGAGTAGTGTTGCTATTGAAGATATATATCGTCCATATAAAAATAAAAATGCTAATGGAGTTAATGAGCTTCATTATGTTAAAGTTGCTAAAATTTTGGTTTTAGTATTTGCTCTTGCTTTATCACTTATGGCAATTGTAAGTTTTGTTGTGCATAGTAATAGTAATATTCCTTTGATTAGCTTTGCTTTAGGTGTTATGGCATATGCTTATAGTGGATTATTAGGTGTATTTGCTAGTGCCTTATTTACTAATCGTGGTAATTCTAAATTAATACCTTATGCCTTAATTGTTGGATTCCTTAGTGTTTTATCTATGCAAGGATATACTTTTGGATTAAACATTGGCTTTGCATGGCAGCTAGTAATTGGAACATGTCTTTCATTTGGAGTGATGCAATTTGGGAAAAGATAAGAAATTAACTAATCTATTTATTGGGGTAATGAGTGGTACAAGTTTAGATGGCATTGATATTGCTTTATGTGCCATTAAAAATAATAAGGTTCAAACCTTAAGAAGTAAAGAATATAGTTATGATAGTAATATAAAAAAAGATGTTTTAAATGCTATTTCAAATTCTATATCACTTGAAACTATTGGTATTTTACATCACAAATTAGCACTTATGTATGTTAATGCATTAAAACAATTTATATCTGAATATGAGGTTGATTCTAAAGATATAACTGCAATAGGTCTACATGGTCAGACAATTTGGCATTCTCCTAATTCCCCTTACCCTTTTTCCATGCAATTAGGAGATGGTGCATTAGTAGCTAAAAAGCTTCAAATTGATGTTATAAATGATTTTAGAAGTGCTGATGTTGCAAGTGGAGGACAAGGGGCACCTTTAACTCCTGCATTTCATCAAGCTATATTTGATGACAAAAGTACTGCTGTTCTTAATCTTGGAGGCATTGGAAATATTACTATTTTAACAAAGAAGTTTATTGGCTATGATATAGGAGTAGCTAATATTTTAAGTGATTACTGGATAAATAAAAATTGTAATAAACCTTTTGATAAAGATGGTTCATGGGCATCAGAAGGAAAGGTAAATGATGAACTTTTACAATCTTTGTTAAGTGATCCATATTTTAATTTATCAGCACCTAAAAGTACAGGACGCGAATATTTTAATGGCGATTGGCTAGAAAATAAATTAGAATTATTTAGTGCCATAAATGCCGTAGATGTTCAAGCTACTTTAATAGAATTTACTATTAATCCTATTATTGAATCTTTAAAAGATCAGCATATAAAACGATTAATAGTATGTGGTGGAGGTGCAAAAAATAGCTTTTTGATAAATCAACTTTCAAAAAAACTAGAAAATATAGAGCTAATAAAAAGTGATATTTTGGGAATAAATAGTGATTTTTTAGAAGCAATAGCCTTTGCATGGTTAGCCTATAAAAGAGTTAATCAAGAAGCTATTGATTTAAGAACAATAACAGGAGCTTCACAGCCATCTATTTTAGGAGCAATTCATGCAAAAGATTAAAGAATTTTTACAAGGTAGTGCTTATGAGCAGTTTAGTATTGAAATAGCTTCTAGTGATGCTAGTTTTAGACGATATTTTAGATTGAAAAAAAAAGATAAAAGCTTAATTCTTATGGATTCATCTTTAGAAAAATCATCACTTGAACCTTTTATTTATGTTACAAAGCTTTTGCAAAGTGTAAATCTTCATGCACCTAAAATTATCCATGAAGATTGCAAGCAAGGTTTTTTAATCTTAGAGGATTTAGGTTCAGAGAATCTTCTTGATATTTTGAATCAAGATAATTTTAAGTTTTTATATAAAAAGTGTATTGATGATATTATAACTATGCAAAAAATTGATGCAAAAGCACTGCCTCTTTATGATAAAAAGTTTTTAAAGTTAGAAATGAATCTAATGCCAGAGTGGTTTTTAAAAAAATATTTACAAAAAGAGTTAAATGATAAAGAAAATACAATCATTGAAAATAGCCTTGATTTAATTGCAAAAGAAGTGCTTATTTCTCCTCAAGGAGTCTTTGTACATCGTGATTTTCATTCGCGAAATATTATGAAGTGTGAAGCTCTTGGAATTATAGATTATCAAGATGCTATGAATGGTTCTATTCTTTATGATCTTGTATCATTGCTTAAAGATCTCTATATTCAATTTGATACTAAAGATATAGAGGAATTAGCACTTTATTTTAAAGAACAAAAAAACTTAGAAATGAGTGATGAAGAGTTTTTAAAATACTTTGATTTTATGGGTTTACAACGTCATTTAAAAGTACTTGGTATTTTTGCACGATTGTATTTAAGAGATAATAAAAATGCTTATTTAAAAGACTTGCCACTTACTTTAAAATATGTCTTACAAGTATGTAAAAAATATCCAGAACTTGAAGATTTACATAAATTACTTTTCAAGGTAAGACTACCATGACTGCTATGATTTTAGCTGCAGGACGAGGTGAAAGAATGAGACCTCTAACTGATACTATTCCAAAACCACTGCTTTTAGTCAAAGGTAAAGCACTTATTGTATGGCATATTGAAAAACTAGTAAGTTGTGGATTTACAACTATTGTTATCAATATTGCTCATTTAGGTGAGAAAATAAAGAAAAGTTTAGGTAATGGAAAAAAGTGGGGTATTCAAATCATTTATAGTGATGAGAGAGAAAGTAAAGCATTAGAAACAGCTGGTGCAATTATTAAATCTTTGCCACTTTTAAGTGAACCATTTTTAGTAGTAAATGGTGATATCTGGTGTGATTATAATTTTGATTCACATATTAATCTGCAAAATAGTTTAGCGCATCTTATTTTAGTATCAAATCCAGAGCATAACCCAAATGGTGATTTCCTTTATAAAGATTCGTATTATACATTTTCTGGTATCGGCTACTATAGTAAAAAGATTTTTAAAGATATGCCTTTAACTAAACGTCCTTTAGCTCCAATTTTAAAAGAATTAATAGCTGAAAGAAAGATTAGTTTTGAAGTACATAAGGGGATATGGAGTGATATTGGAACACCCAAGCGCTTAGCACAAGTTAATACTCTCTAAATATTTAGCTACCGCATCTTCATTATTATTATAATCAGATATAAAAGTAGCTATTTTTTTTACTTCTTCATGGGCATTGGCAACAGCAACAGAAGTATGAGCTAGATTAAACATACCAATGTCATTTAGATTATCACCAAAAACTGTAAAATCTTTATAATCAATTTCCATTATCTCATGAACTTTTTGTAAACCATGAGCTTTATCGGCATCTTTATGTAATAACGTTAAAAAATAACATCCAAGATAAGCTTCTGGAGCTAAAATATATTTTATTTCATCTTTAAAAATTGTTTTAAGATTATCTTGCAACTCTTCTAATTGTTTTTTCTCTCCAAAATAAACTAATTTAAAATTATCATCCATAGCTTTTATATTAGAACACTCTTGAAGATTATCATCTTTTACATATCGAGTCAAAAGCTCTTTTTGTTGGCTATTCATTTTTTGTGGGTATAAAAAAGCTTCATTAAGGTTTTCATCTTTTAATGCTAAAACAAAAGGATAAATACCAAGTTTTGCTCCACAATCAATAATCTCATCACCTATTTTTTTAGATAAAATTTTCATATCTAAAATCTTTTTTTCAGGTGATACAATAAACGAGCCATCAAGTAAAATCATTGGTGCATTGATGTATAAACCTTCTAAGAATTGTTCACTTTTTTTATAAGTTCTTGCTGTTGCAATACCCATAATGTGATTTTTTGCCATACTATTCCAGCTTATTTTACTTTGAGTGCTAATTGAGAGATCATCTCGCAAAAAAGTATGATCAAGGTCAGTTAAAAAAAGTTGACTCATTTATATCCTTTAATTTGATTTTTATCACGTAAAACAATAAAACCAGGCGTGTTTTTTATATAATCTTCAAAAGGTTCATCAACAACTTTTAAAAATTCTTTTTTACTTGAAGCATGTCTTAAATAAGCTTTGCCATCTTTTCTAATAAAAATACCAGTATGTGTTACATCAAGTCCTTTTATATGAGTATAAATACCAATATAATCACCTGTGTGAAGTTTACTAACTATCTCTTTATTAAGATTATTTGAGTCAATATAATTTATTTGAATCTTTCTAGTTTTAATCCCTTTAAGGAAAAGAGTATTTGTTTGTGAGAGATTTAGTACTTTTGTAACTTGTTTAGCTTTTGGATAAAGTGATATGGTAATATTTTCAAAACCATTATATATAGTCCAATCACTAAAAAAATGATTACGAAAAGTATAGTCAATTTTACCTGCTTGGTAACGCAAAGAAATAAGATTAGTTTTAAACTCATTAAAACTAGATGAATGTTTCATAGCTTCCACATAATCAATGAAAGTGAAACAATCAAGATGAGCCAAATCAATTACAAGCTCTTCTTTTTGATCAAGAGAACCAATCATTGTATTTGCTTTATATGAGGTATTTAAGAACTTATCACTAATGTTTTTTACTTTTATACTATTAGAGTTAGTTGAATTGTTTAATAAGAATTGAGATAATTCTGCTTTTTCCCATTCATCAAGATTTATTTTTTCTGCATTACAAATAGAAAATATAAGAATTAAAAAATATAGGTATTTCATATGTACTCACTATACTTAGTTTGAGTATTATTTTCATAACTTCCAAATATTACTAAGCCTTCTTTTTGATATATGGGTTTTAGTTCTTTTAATTTATTTAGTATTTTTTCATAATGGTAATTATATCATAAGATATTTTATGATTTTGTTTCATCTATTGTTTAATTTTTTCTTCTTCACAAACCGTAATACTAGACTAAGTTTAATAGGTTTTAGTAGTTTTACTTCTTTAACCCAAAGCCAAATTGTACTTTTAGCTAATCCGGTTATTTTCATAGATATAATTTTTATTTAAAAAGTCTTTTTGTTTTATAATATTTTGGATGATTGTTACAATTATTTTATAAGTAGTCTAGTAATAAATTTAAGAAATTGTTAATGAGTATTGTTTAAAAAGTTTTTAATTAAGTAAACTGTTCCCAGAATTTATTAGAATATTATAATAAATTTATACATCTAGCTTAATGATAATAGACTAATTACTTTATGTTCCTCTATTAAAATATTTTATAATAAAGTAATTTTTCCTCTAGATAACTCTATAAAACCCTTATTTTTTAACTCTTGCAATACTCTATTTACAACTGTTCTTGAAGTACCTAGTTCTTCTGCTATTGCACTATTTGTAATCTTTATTTCTTCTGAATCAAATGATTCTAAAAATTCTAGGATTCTATCATCTAGTTTTTTTGAATTTAACATCTTCGATTAAAGTAGTTAAAGCGGTATATCGCATAGTAAATAGTGAAAAAATCAACTTCTGATATTTAGGAGATTTCATTATTAACTCTTGAATAACAATTACAGGAATCAACCAACCTTTAATATCCGTTTTAGATTCAGCAGTTGCAACAGCTTTAGTTCCAGATAAGGCACTTGATATATTTACAATACACTGTTCACCTTGACAAAAATCATATAGAGGGATTTGATCTGTATCATTTGCACTTACAGATAGTTTGATACTTCCTTCTAGAAGATAGAATATTTCTTGACAAACATCCCCTTCATAGAAAAGAATTGTATCTTTTTCAATCTCCACATATTTTGATTTTGATTTTACTTCATCAACTTCCTCTTTACTTAACTCTTTAAAAAAGTCAAAAGGTTCTTGTTCCATTTATATATGTCCTGTTTTTACAAAAATTATAGTCTCTTCATTAACATAAGGAAAATGTCTGCTTAAATGAGGACTTCTAATCCAACATCCTTTGGGGTACTCTCCATGTTCATCAATAAAGACTCCCGTTAGTACAACAATCTCTTCTCCACCCCAATGACTATGTGGTGTAAACTTTTCACCTGCTGGCCATTTTACTAGTGCTGTTTGTTCAGATAAGGGCATCACTTCAAGATTACCTTGACCTTGAAGCCATTGTGTTTTTTTTGTATCAATAATAATCTTCTCATCATCTTTAATATGATTTGTCTTTCTAAAGATTACACAAGCCTTTTCTGATTTTACTAAAGATTCATCTTCTTTTGGAAGTTTTAAATATGTTCCTTCAGAGAATTTACCATATTCATTCTCATAAACACCTTCTAAAACAAATATTTCGACACTATTAACTATTGAGTTTTGATTTAAAGAAGAGCCTTCATTTAACTTAATAAATGAAGTCTCCTCTTTATCTTTTATTGCAAAGATTTTTTTTAATACATTTTTAGAATTAATCTCTTGCCATTGTATTTTATTTGTATCTATTAAAGCTCTTTTTTCATAATCACTATTCATATTAACCTCACAATATTTTATTTTAGCAGAATTAATTTCTCCCTGCAATAACTCCTCCATCAACATCCCATATTGCACCAGTTACCCAAGATGTACTATCTGATAATAAAAAGTCAATAGAAGCTGCTACATCATCAACAGTTCCAACTCTTCCAATTGGATGAAAGGCATTAAATCCTTGAAGAGCAGTATGAATCTCATTAGGATCAATAAAAGCTCCATAAATAGGAGTTTCTACTACTGCTGGAGATACTGCATTTACTCTAATATTAAAATCAGCCAACTCCATTGCCATATGTTGAGTTAAAGAGTGAAGTCCTGCTTTTGCCATAGAATAAGATGAAGAGGGAGTGGCTTTTATAGCTTGTTTTGCCCACATTGAACCAATATTTACAATATTTCCACCACCATGTGTTTTCATATTTGTTGCCACTGCTTGAGATATAAAGAATAATGCTTTATTTATTTCCATATATATATCATAATCACTTTCATCTTGTTCTAAAAAAGCTTTTGGATTAAAATAACCAGCTGCATTCACTAAATATTTAATATGAGTTGTATTATTTTTAATCTCTTCTAATAACTTATTCAATGAATCTTTTTTATATAAATCGCATTGTAATATATTTACGCTTCCATTTAGTGACTGTTGAACTTTTTCAAGCTTTTCTACACTTCTTCCAACAATAGTTACACTTATTCCTCTTTCTAATAACTTCTTTGTAGATGCTAATCCCATTCCAGAGCTTCCACCTATAATAATTGCTTCATTAATCATAATTTATTCCTTTTTATTTAAAATGATAAAAGGATTTTATTGATTTAGAGTTTTTTTGTATACTACATATGTAGCATAAAAAATTCTGGGGACTGGATACATAATTATTTAGAAATTTTTTTTGATTTTGGTATTATATCCACGGAATTTAATAGGTTAATTAAAATTGTATTAGATTGTGAATTGGTGGGATGTGCTCTCTCGAAGTTGAATCTATATAGGGCTTTAAGAGTAGTTTATTAAAAAAGACCCTTAAAAAGTACCCTGAAACTTATAAGTAAGATATAAACTTTTTAGTAATTTCTTTTTCAAAACTTTCTACATCACCAATTATCTTATTAGCTTTTTGTATAGTTTCTTCTTGTTTAGCATTAATTGCTTTTATTGCATTTTTTAAAAATCTATGTTTATTTTTATTATTCAATTTATCATTTATTTGTACTGACATTAAAATTCTCCTTTAAATACAGGTATTGTATTTTCAAACGATTCTACTGATATATCATTATATTCAGAATTTGTTGTTTTATCTATTAAATTTAAAGTTATACTATTTCCATACTCT
>JBFHGG010000108.1:0-8901 GCA_041583235.1 Halarcobacter sp. | reverse complement strand
GTATTTCCGTATTGTCCTGGCATTTTTTTACCTCGCATAACTCTACCTGGCCACTCTGCGTTACCAATAGAACCAACTCTTCTTCCCATTCTATGTCCATGAGAAGCTCTACCACCAGCAAAATTCCATCTTTTAACAGCACCAGAAAAACCTCTACCTTTAGTTTTAAAAGTTGTTTTTAAAACTTTAGCTTCAGCTAAACCAGATACATCTAAGTCACCAGCTTCAGTGTTTGCTACAGTTAATGTAACAAATCTATTAAACTCAGCACTTAAACTATATTTTTTTTGTTGACCTTCAATAGTCTTATTCATCTTTTTTCCAGATGTATAAGAACATAAAGCTACACCGTCAGTCACATCACAAACTTTCGTTTCAAGAACTTTTAAAAGTGTAACAGGTGTTGCAGGAACAGATACAGTTCTGCTCATACCGATTTTTTCTACGATAAATTCCATCTATATTACCCTTTCTTTTTTATTCTTGACCCATTGATCTAACTTCAACATCAACTTCTGGAGCTAAGTCAAGTTTCATTAATGAATCAACAGTATCAGGAGTTGCAGCAATGATATCAATCATTCTAGTGTGCACTCTGATTTCGAATTGTTCTCTTGCGTCTTTATTTACGTGAGGACCTTTAAGAACCGTATATTTTCTGATTTTTGTTGGTAAAGGTATAGGACCTCTCAACTCAGCACCAGTTCTCTTAACAGCTTCAACAATTGAAGCAACACTTCTGTCTAAAACTCTGTGATCGTAAGCTTTAAGCTTTAATCTAATTTTTTCCATGTAATTTTCCTTTAAAGAACTCGTTAGATATACGAAAAAACGCACTCTAACCCTTTTTATGGACGCGGATTATAACTTAAAACTCTTTAAATGTCAATACTTATGGTCTTTAGAGCATAATTTTTAATAAGTTTTATCCTTTTTAAAAGGACAAACTGCTTATTTTGGTCTACTTTTTAAGTATATTCAAAGAATTGTGCTAATTTATACATATATAAGTAGTATTTCATTAAAGTTCTAGTCAAAAGAAAAAATTATTAAACATATATCTATTAAATGTATTAAAATATAAAGGCTAAAAATGTCACAAATAAAAGAAGATTTAAAAGAAGTTGTAGAAAATACTGTTATTCCTGAAGTAGAAGATTACTTAGTGGATTTAAATAAATTACTTGAGAAAAATGAAGCAAATGAAAATGATATGGAATCAATTAGAGATTTAGAATCTTTTTTAGTAGAACTTCAAAATGTTGTACTTGCTATAAATGAAGAAAAAATGAATGATGAAGAAGCTAGCGTTATTTATCAAAGAGTCTTAGATTTAATAGAACAAAGTAAAGAACACTAACGCTATATTTGATATACTAATATCATGGAAAATTTAAAATTGAACTCATATTATGATGTGATTATTGTTGGGTCTGGTCCAGCTGGCCTTGGAGCTGCCTTTAAAATTGCACAAAACTCTAAAAAAAGTGTTCTACTAATTGAGAAGAAAAAAATTAGTTCTGGTGGTTTAAGAAATGATTGTAAGCAAAATTACACTTATCCTGTAGGATTTCCTTTAGAGCATTGGCAAAAAGATGATGCAGATATTTTACTAAAAGAAGTTGCAGAACACTTAAAGCCTAAAATGGAAACAAGACTTAATATTGATAAATACATAAAAAGAGCAGAAAAACTAAATGTAAATATACTTGCAATTGATCAAGCTCATGTAGGAACAGATAAATCCTCAAAGTTAATTAATGATTTAATTGAACAATTAAAAGTTCTAGGTGTATGTGTAGCTTTAGAAACTGAAGTAAAAGAATTGAATTCAAATAAAAAAGAATTATCTTTGAGTGATAATACAATAATTGGATTCCAAAATATTATTTTAGCTCCTGGTCGTGCTGATTATGATTGGATGCAAGAACAAATGAATAGTCTTGGAGTTTCTTACAGTGATAATATTGTTGATATAGGAATTAGAGTTGAAATGAAAGAAGAGAACTATCCTATTGTAAAAGATTATTATGACCCTAAAATTCTTTTTCCAAATAAAGTTAGAACTTTTTGTACAAACTCAGGATGTGCAAATATTGTAAGAGAAAAATATAAAGGTTATTATTCTGTAAATGGACACTCTTTGTCAAGGGACAAAAAAGCTAATAATCTTGTAAATTTTGCAATGCTTAAAACAATACGTTTAACAGAACCTGTTGTTAGTGGTCAACAATTTGGAAAAATTCTAGGTCAGATGGTTATGCAGTTAAGTGGGGGCTCGGTTATTATGCAAAGAGTTGGAGATTTTAGATTGGGTCAAAGAAGTAAAAAAGAGAGTTTTAATGATGATTTATATGACTTTAAACCCACACTTTCAAATGCTGTTGCGGCTGATTTAAGTTTAAGTATGCCTGCTAAAATACTAAGAGATATTTGGAGTGCTTTAAAAAAACTTGATTCTATAGTCCCTGGAGTATTACATCCTTCTCCTATTCTTTATTATCCTGAAATTAAAACTTATTCTAATAAACCACAGTTTATAAATGATAGTTTTATGGTTAAAGAGGGTTATTATATTATAGGAGATGGTGCAGGAACCTCAAGGGGAATAACAGCTGCTTGGGCTTCTGGAATTAGAGCAGTAAATGATATTTTAAAGAAAGACTAAGTCTTTCTTTATATTTAAACTTTAGCTGCTGTGATTACTAACTCAACTAAAGTATTATGGCTAGCCATATTTGTTTCAACACAAGAACGTGCTGGTTTTGCATCTTCAGGAATCCATTTTTTCCAAACTTCATTAAAATCTGCAAAATCTCTATAAATATCTTTTAAAAAAATCTCTGCTCTTAATATATAATGTTTATTTGTTCCTGCCTCTTTAAACTTCTCTTCTGCAATTTCTAAAGCACGTGTAGCTTGAACTTTTATATCTAGTTCTTTATCATCTGATACAATTCCTGCAAAATATATTATTCCATTATGCTCAACTATTCTACTCATCTTTTCATTTACTTGTTTTCGTATAATCATATTCTTCCTATTTGTATTTATTGGTAAAAGCCTGAGAATAATAAAATATCATCACTTTTAGCATTTGATTTATCATTTACTATTAAATCACATATTATATTTCCAATAGCAGGAGCGAAAGTCATTCCTAACCAACCTAAGCCCATTGCATAACTTAGATTAGTATATTCTTCGTCCCTTCCAATTAAAGGTATATCATTTGGAGTTAAAGGTCTAAAACCACTCCAATGATATTCATTTTTCATTTCAAAACTATTGTTATATTCAAAAAAGTTCTTTTTAATACTCTCTATTTGTTTTTTAACTACACTTACATCAGAACTTCCTATTTCAAGTTTTGAAGTTAATCTTACATTATCTCGTCTTGGAGTCATAACAATAAATAAATCATTAAAGAGTGTTGATGTTTTAGGTTTTAATTTATTTGGCATTTCAAAAGTAATACTATAACCTTTTGCAGGAGTCATTAATAAAGGCTTTTTTCTTATATCAGCTAATAGTGTTTGATATCCTGTTGACAAAACAAAATGTTCTGCTTCATAAAAGTTTTTCTTATCTGAAAGTATATATTTGACTTTTTTATCTTTAAAACTAATATTTTCAATTTTTTCATCTAAAATAAATTCAACTCCTGCCTCTTCTAAATGTCTTTTTAATTCAAGCATTACTCTTTTAGAATCAAAATGTGCATTCTTTTTAAATAAAATTGCACCTTTTACTTTTTCATTTGAACTTGGCAGATATTCATTTATTTCATTTTTATTTAAAACTTTAAATCTATTTTCATCTACATAATTATATCTCTTTAATTTTTCTTCATAAGTTTTATTTTCTGTAAATACTGAAAGCATTCCATTATGATGAAAGTCAAAATCTAAATCATCATCTTTAATCATTTGCTTATATAAATCAAGTGAAATTTCACCATATTTTTCAAAAAGCATCATTGTTTTATTTGTTCGTTTAGCATTGGCATTTGAAACAAAAGTTAAAAGCCATTTTAGAATCTTTGGGTCTAGTGTTGGATGAATAATAGCAGGAGATTGGCCTTTTAACATGAGTTTCAAGGTATTTGTTAAAACTCCAGGATAACTTAAAGGTGTTTTATCAAAAGCTGATAATAAGCCAGCATTTCCAAAAGATGTAGAATCGCTAATATTACCTTCATCAATAATAGTTACTTTACGACCAGCTTTTTGTAAATAATAAGCACATGTTAGTCCAACAATACCAGCACCTATAATTATTATATCTTTTTTCATTCAAGTATCCTTATAAATTTAATTATTTGAATTTATACTACTATGATACTAAATCAGATATATATTAGCTTAATTAATTTGTTTATTAAATAAAATATTTTGCTGAATTTTCTTTAAATTTTTGAAAAATTTTATCAAAATCTACAGGATAAACTCTTGTATTTCCAATTGAAGAAATAAAGTTTGTATCACCTAGCCATCTTGGAAGAACATGATAATGCACATGCTCTGCAATTCCTGCCCCTGCAGCTTTACTTAAATTCATTCCGATATTAACACCTTCTGCATTTAAAACTTCTTTTAACATTCTTGTTGCTTGTTTTACCCTTAATGACATCTCTATCCAAACTTCATCATTAAGATCTTCTATTTTATCTGTATGTTCATTTGGAATTATCATCATATGTCCAGGAGAATATGGGTATTTATTCATTACAACATAAGAGTTTTTATCTCTAAATAAAACTCCTAGTTTGTCATCATCTTCTTTGTTTTCATAGATATGACAAAATACACAACCTTCTATTTTATCTTCAGTTATATATTCAAATCGCCAAGGTGCGTACATTCTATCCACTTCTTTTCCTTTAAAATTGTCCCAATTTTTAAAGGGACCTGTTTCATATTAACTACTTTTGAATAGGATTTATAAAAAATCCTTAAAAGTAGCAAAATCCTAAAGAGAACAAACGAGTTGTTCCTTGATTAAATAAAGTTTGGTGCATCATTAGCAAAAAGAATTAAATCTCCTGCTTTTGTTTTAGAAGCTAAAGTACTTTCTAAATCTTTTTTCTCTTTTAATATAAATAGTTTATTTTCATCAATATTTGCACTTAAAAGATGAGTATTTAATGTGCCAGTAATAATCACAAAATCAAATTTTTCATTTATTTCATTTGCAAGAAGTATATTTGCTTCTGAAGTTGATTCAACTAAACCAGGAGTGATAATTACTTTTCTTCCTTCATATGCAGAGCATATATTAATAGCCTCAAGCATTCCCTCAAGATTACCATTAAAACTATCATCAATAATAATTTTACCACCTGCTTCAATCTTTTGAAGTCTATGTTCAACTTGTGGTAAATCTTTTATTGCTAATTTTATTTCATCAATGCTCATACCAAGCTCATAAGCCACTAAAATAACTGCTGTTAAATTAATTGCATTAAAACTTCCTAATATTGGAGCATGGAAATGTTGTTGCTCTCCATTAATCATAATGTCAAACCAAATACCATCAAGGTTTGACATTGTAACATGTAGATTATCTGGAAATTTTGTAATTGTATCGTACTCTTTCATAGGTACAGATTCATGAACAAAACCACGAATCATTTTAGGAGATTTTAAAATCTCCATTTTCGTATGAATAATATTATCTAAGGTTTTAAAATACTCAATATGTTGTTCTCCTACAGAACCTAGGACACAATATTCTGGCTCTAAGAACATAGTGATTTCTTCTATATCACCTTTTTGTCTTGCTCCTGCTTCTGCAATATAAATTTGAGTATCAAGGGGTAAATCTTTATTTACATCTAAAACTATCCCAGCCATTGTATTTACAGACCTTGGTGTTTTATATACTTTATACTTTCTTTTTAAAACTTGATAAAGGTAATTTTTAATTGAGGTTTTCCCATATGAAGCTGTAATTGCAACTGTTTTCATATTAGGAATTGATGAAAATCTCTCTTTTGCTTTATGCTTAAAAGAGATAAAAAATATTTTTTCTAAAAGTAATGATATTCCATAAGCAATAAATAAAGGTATAAATATAGCTGTTGTATTACAGGCTTCACTGGCTAAACATAAAGCAGTAATTGCAAAAGTAGTAAATAAAAGTATTGATAAAAATCTTTTTACACGACCTGTTAAAATTAAAGGTCTATCTAATTTCTTATTCCATAAAATAAAACTACTTAAGTATAAAAGATAAAAATATATTGCAAAATATAAATTTGGCAAAAGATAAAAAAGTACAATAGGTGCAACAAAATATGTAATATGCCATTGCCATTTATGATGTTTTAAAATAACTCTTTCAATTTTATAGTTATACCATTGTAAATTAGTTATTAAATACCAACCTAATGCCATTATAAGTATTATGTGTGTAAATATATTAAAGTATTCCATTATCCATTCCATTTTCAATTCTAAGAGCAATATCTTGAGCATATTTTATAAAAAAGTAGTGGTCACTATTATAAGAATCAAAACTACTATTTTTAATTAACTTATGTATTTTTTTTCCTGAATTAAGTGAAGTTGCATTATCATATTCACCCCAAAAAATCATAGCATGTTTTTTATAAGATGCAAAGTTATTTGAAAAATCTTCATCAACTACATTTTTAAAAGTTCCATACATATTTTCACTCATTTTATCCACATCTTTACTTCTAAAAGCTTTAGTGATTTTAGAAAGACCTAGAGAGTTAAAAGTTTTAGCCATTTTTATTTTCATCTTAACATTAAGAGTTTTATCTTCTAAAATTCCAGCAGTACTTAATAAAATAAGATTTTTTGGATTTAATAAAGTTGCTACTTTACCTCCAAAGGAGTGACCTACTATTGCAATAATATTTGTATTTAAAACATCAAAAAACTCTTGCATTATTAAAGCATAATCTTTTGTTGTTAAAACATATTTATTTGAACTTTTGCCAAAGCCTGGCATATCAACATAAATATGTCTATAATTATTTAAACAAGAGCCGAATGCTTGTTTCATTATATCTTTATTTGAGCCCCAACCATGAAGAAAAACAATATCTTGTTTTGCATTAGGATTTACTATTTCATAGGAAATATCGAACTGTTTATCTAATAAATTTATACTCTTTAGAGCCAATTATTTTCCCTTTGATGCTTGTATTTTATTTACATATTCATATGTAATTTTTATATCTTTTGTATTTGGTAATGATTTACTAAGTGAAATTAAAATATCGTTAAAATCTTCAAAAAGATAGTTTGCCATAGACCCAGGTATTGGATTTATTTCATTTAAATAAACTTCATTATCTTGTACAAAAAAATCACATCTAATTAAAGAACCATCAAACTGTGTATTATAAATCTTTTTAAAAGCATCTTTTATTCTATTTTCTAATTCTTCACTGATATCTGCTTTTAATGCAGTAGAAGTTCTTGCAAAATCTAAATATTTTTTATCAAAATCTAAGAACTCTGCTTTTTGAGGTTCTTCAATAATAGAGAATTTAAACTCACCGTTTATCTTTGTTCCCGCTAAGTTATACTCTTTGATTCCTGAAATAAAAGGTTCAATAATAATGGCATCGTCAAATTCAAAAGCTACATCTAAAGCATAAGATAATTCTTCTTGTGTTTTAACAATAGAAACTCCAATTGAGCTTCCTAAAGTAACAGGTTTAATAATAACAGGAAACTCTACTACTGAAATAGAATCCTCTTTTGTATAATATTTGTATTGAATAGTTTTAACATCCACACTAAAAGCATAACCTTTTGTTAAAAACTTATTAAAACTAACAGAACTTGCGCCTTTTCTTGGTCCTATATAAGGAAGATTATAAAATTCAAATAAAGAGGCAAAAAGTCCATCTTCACCATCTCCACCATGAGTTATATTTAAAATAACATCTACATCTAAGTTTTTATCACCAAACATAGCTTTTTTTACAAAGCTTCCCTTTTTTAAAGTTAAGGCATCACATTTTTTATAATCACCTGTACTAAAAAGTTTTGATTTTATTGTATTTGTTGGAATATGATAAAAGTCTCTATTTTGATCACAGAAAATATAAATTAATTCTTCTTTTAAAACATCTTTCATTGCAATTGCAGAGACAATTGAAATCTCATGTTCATAAGATTTTCCACCAAAAACTATTCCTATTTTCAAATCTATCTCCTATTATTTTCTATTTTTGTAATTTTTTAAGAGCTTGTCTTACTAACTCTGAAGTTGAAGTAGCATTACAAGTTTTTAATATTTTCGCCACTACATCTTTTTTAAATCCTAAGGATTCTAAAGCTAAAGATGCTTCTAAAGCTAAACTAGCGATTGAGTCCTCTTCCCCATCTTCTCCATCAATTATAAAGCCTGAAAGCTCAACAAGAATTCTACTTGCTCCTTTTGGACCAATTCCCGGAACTCTTTTTAACATTGAGATATCGTTTGAACTAACTATTTGTGAAAAAGAAGAGGCAGTAAAAGTAGAACAAATGGCAAGAGCAACTTTTGGCCCTACTCCATTTATTTTAATAACTGTATCAAAAAGTTTTTTCTCATTTGCTTCTAAAAAACCATATAAGGATTGAGAATCTTCTCTTATAATTTGTGTAATAAATAATTTTACTTTATTCTCTGTAATTTTCGAACTACAGTTAACAGAAACAAAAACTTCATATATAATTCCATTAACATTTACATTTAATAATGTTGGTTCTTTCTTTTCTATAATGCCTTCTAAGCCTACTATCATAATTTTTCTCTTGATTTATGGAATACTTATAACTTTTTAATAAATAATAAATGGTTTAGATTATATAATATTCTAACTTAAACGATAAGGTGTGTGTGTATGATCGAATTAATAATGAAAAGAATAAG
>JBFHGG010000107.1:0-8926 GCA_041583235.1 Halarcobacter sp. | reverse complement strand
TTTTAAAAGTTGTTGGTATTATCTATCTTTACTGGATGGCGTGGAGAATATCTCAAGATAATAGTAGTCTTGATACAGAAAATACTATTAGGAATAAGCCATTTACATTTTGGCAATCTTTAATATATCCTTGGCTTAACCCAAAAGCTTGGGTTGTTTATACATCTGTTGCATCTATTTTTGTAACTTCTTCAGAAAAAAGTTTTCTACAAATCAGTATAATTGTATTATTTATTTTTATTGCAATGATAATTACTTCATATACCTGGGCATTCGGAGGAGTTATATTGAAACGATTTATGAAAAATGAGAAGTTTATTAAAAGAGTTAATCAAATAATGGCTATTTTATTAGTAGTTTCAATTATTCCGATCATACTCTAATAATAAAAACTTTATAACTTTAAAACTCCATTTACTCTAGCAATAGAATCTTTTTTAGATAAAGTAAGTCTAACAATTGAATTTTCATTTGCCTTAAGATTGTGAAGAATAGATGCTTCAAGTGAAACAATATCACCTTTTACAAGATTATAAACTTTTTCACCAACTCCAAAATCAATCTCACCCTCAAAGATTTCTACAGTTATTGGAAAAGAAGTTTTATGGTCTTTCATAAGCTGACCTTTAACAAAAACAATTCTTATTTCTTTTGAAGAATCACTTTCAAACATTGGAGTAATTTTTACTTTCTTTTCACTAAACTCAATTTCATCATATATATTAAATTTATTCACCTTATATCCTTTTTATGTAAGAAGTATAACAAATTTAATGATAATGATTATTGATATGTATCAATTAATTCTTGCAATTAAATAAAAAATATCATCAAATTCTTCTAATTTTATTAATTTATAATTCGTACCTAAAGAGTCAATGATTTCATCTTTATTTACTTTTTTGGAATTAAATATATGAAAAATTAGGCCATCTTTATTTAAAAGTTTCATTTGATTTTCAAAAGATTCTTTTATTTCATCTAAAGTATAATCATCTAATTTTTGATTTGTAAAAATACAATCAAAATTCTTTTGAATATCAAGTTTAATTTTATCAGTTAAAATAACTCTTATATCAATAAACTCATCTTTTAAATATCTAGTTTTAACTTTTTCATCTTCACTAGCAATAACTTCATAATACTCATCTAAAAGTTTTAAGTCCTCGCCTTTATTACTTCCAAGTTCTAACACCTTTTGAAACCTTGGAAGATGCAATCTTAATATATTTACAAAATCTATCATAAAATCATCCTATATAATATCAGCATTTAAAAACAGCAGTATACCAAGAATAAACATAACAATAGGAGCTAATATTTCAAGAGCATTTGTAATCTTATGTGAACGCTCTGACAAGTTATGTACACTTACACCTAAGAAAGATGAAACAAAAATCACTATTCCCATGCCAAGACTTATAAATATTGAAGCTAATATCACTGCAAAATAAGTTTTTAAAATAAATGCATAAATAAAAAGTACAACAGTTCCAGGACAAGGAATAAGTCCTGCTGTTAAAACAAAATATAAATCTTTTTTCATAAAATTTGGTTTTAAATTTGTACTTGTGTTTGGTTTACTAACACTCCAAGTTGGATTTACATTTGTATTTGTAGAACAACAAGAAGAGCATGCACAACTTTTATTCTTTAGTTTATTATATAAAATATAAATTGCTAAAAGAATAATCATAATAGCAGATACTTTTGTTAAAATCTCAACAGAATCATTTACAAAGTTATTTAGCATTGATTGTAAAATAAATACTGAAACCATAACTAAAATTAATGCTCCAATAATATGTACAAAAGCACTAGCTTGAGAAATCCAAAAGGCTTTGAAGTATGAACTTTTATTTGATGCAAAGTATGAAAAAGCTAAAGACTTACCATGACCTGGTCCAAGAGCATGAATAATACCATAAATAAAAGAGATTCCTAAAAGAATAAAAAGTGCATAATCATCACCATTTTCAATTTTTACTAAATACTCTTTAACTTTTTTTGAAAAAGATTGTAAATATGTTTCCTCTTTTTTTACTTCTTCTTTTTTCTTTAATTCTTTATTATCTTTAGTCACATCAGTATTAACCAAGTTTTCAAGATTTTCTAAGTTTTCGATTTTTTCTTTTTGAATCTTTTCTTCTAAATTTATTATTGTAGAAGAGTTTGTATAAAAAGCTACACTCTGTTTATTCAAAACTTGTTCAGTTTTAAAAGGAGCATCAAATTTTATACCATTTTTTGCAAGTAATAAAATAAAATAGTTTTCATCATCTTCAATATTAACATATAAAACATTATCTTTTTTAATTTCATAATCTAAATTTAAGAGATAATTAAAATGTAAAAGCCCATTTTTCATATATGTTTTTTTACTTTTTATAATAACTTTTTTTGATTTTTTTTGATTAATAATTTTATCATATGAGATATGAACTAAGTAATTTTTTTCTTTTACATAATCAACAATAGATTCTTCAATAGGAATAAGTTCATCTTTTAATATATTATTATCTTGATTTTGGTCATAAATTTCTTTTAATTGATCAGAAAACTCTCTAGATAAAACCCAAGTTATATTTGCAGTTTTAATTCTCTTATCATCTGCTTTTATTTCAAGGCTAACTTGTGTTTCAGGAGAGTAGACTGTACAAAGCGCACAGCCATAAAGACTGTACGAAAAGAATATTAAAAATAGAACTATTTTATTTATATGTTTTTGCAATATCGCTGGCTACTTTTATTAAATTTTCATCCCAATTTAATGCAAGGGGATTTATAACCTCAACATTACCATTTATACTCTTAGAAATAGTTTTAGCTCCATTTTGAGAAAATTGTGGAGATACAAAAACAATTTTAATATCATGTTTTTTTGCTTCTTCAACAAGCTCTACTAGTTGTGCTGGTTTCGGCTCTTTCCCTTGAATTTCAATTGCAATTTGCTCTAAATGATATCTTTTTGAAAAATATCCCCAAGATGGATGAAATACCATAAATGCTTTGTGTTCATATGGTTCAACAATAGTTTCAATTTTTTTATCTAAAGCATCAAGCTCTTTTAAAAAGTTTTCATAATTTGTTTTATAAAATTCTTTATTTGAAGAATCAATTTTTGATAATGCTTCATAAATATTTTTTGCTTGAGTTTTCACTAAAATTGGGTCTAACCATACATGTGGATCTAAACCAGTATGTTCATGATCCTCATGTTCTTCGTTATCTGCATGTTCTTTATGATTCATCTCTTTTTTATCATCATGATTAGCATGCTCATCTTCATCATGATGTACATGAGCTTCCATCTCTAATTTTTTAATGCCTTTTGTAGTATCAACTATTAACATCTCTTTATTAGCACTTTTAAATTTTTCTAACCATACTTTTTCAAAAGGAACAGCAATAGAAAAATATGCTATTGAACTTGACAACATTCTCATTTGTGATGTTTTAGGTTCATAACTAGCAGGAGAAGACCCTGGCTTTACCATTACATTTACTTTTACTTTATCTGCCGCAATCTTTTCCACAAAATATTTTTGAGGTAAAATTGAAACAGTAACTTCTTTTGCAAGTATAAAACTAGAAAGTGCTAAAAGCACCATTATAATCTTTTTCATTTATTATCCTTATATTTTTGCAATCTAGTTGCATTTTTTGAATTTTATTAAACTATCTCTTTAATGCAACTTAATTGCAGAAGTTTTCTTATAAAATCTATTTTTAAAAATAACTTGATATAATTATTATATGAATTTAAATGATATATCAAAAAATATGAAGCTTACAACAGCAAGACGTGCAATATTAGAAATTTTAACAAATTCAAATAAACCTTTGTGTTATGAAGATATAAAAGACAAGCTTTCTATGGATAAAGCTACTTTTTATAGGAATATTACAAAATTTGAAGAAGAACAAATTATAAGCTCTTTTGAGTCTAATGACAAAAAAAGATATTTTGAAATACAAAATACAAAACACTCCCATTTTATCTGTAATGAGTGCTCTGAAATAGAGTGTATACATGAAAAACTTAATATATATATAAAAGATCATCAAATAGATAATATTATTATAAAGGGTATCTGCCCAAATTGCATAAATAAAGGAATTTAGTAATGATTAAACCTCTAGTAAAACCATTAATACGGCCCCTGGTCACACTTGAAAAGTTTATAAACAAAGAAGCTCTAAGTGGTATTATACTTTTTCTAGCAACTCTTGCTGCAGTAATTGTTGCAAACTCTAGTTTTGGTCAAGAATATTATGACTTATGGCATTTACCTCTTGGAATAAATCTTGGAGAATTATCTATTTCAATGACTTTAACATATTGGATTGATGATGGATTAATGGCACTGTTTTTTCTAATGGTTGGACTTGAAATAAAAAGAGAAATGATGATAGGTGAATTATCATCTATTTCAAAAGCCTCTTTTCCAATAGTAGCAGCCATAGGGGGGATGCTAATCCCTGCACTTTTTTATGTAGGATTTAATCCAGATAATCCATTTGGTTTTGGTATTCCAATGGCTACAGATATTGCCTTTGCACTTGGTATTCTAATGCTACTTGGAACAAAAGTTAATCCTGCACTAAAATTATTTCTAGTTGCCCTTGCAGTGGTGGATGACTTAGGTGCTGTTTTAGTAGTTGCTACTGTATATACAAGTGAAATTCATAGTGAATACTTCTTGCATGCAGGGATTATATATGCACTTATTTGGGCTTTAAATGTTAAAGGTGTTACGAAACTTTTACCATATTTAATTCTTGGAATTGCCCTTTGGATTTATATTCATGCAATTGGAATTCATGCAACTATTGCGGGTGTTTTACTTGCATTTGCCATTCCAATTTCTTCAAAAATTGATGATAAAGAATTTATAGAAGAAACTAGAAATGATGTTGATGACTTTGAAGAGAATATTGATAATACGCCAATGCTGAACCATCATCAGATTGATTCCTTGGAAAATATAGCTTATAACTATGATAAAGTTCAAAATCCTTTAGTACGTCTTGAACACCAACTTCATGGCTTATCAGCATTTATTATTATGCCACTATTTGCTTTTTCAAATGCAGGAGTAATAATAGACTTTTCTACTGTTTCAGCAAACTTAATGATCGTATTAGGTGTTGTTTTTGGTCTTATAATTGGTAAACCTATTGGTATTTTAGGTTTTACTTATCTAGCTTGTAAATTTAAACTTATAAAAAAACCTGAAAATATCTCATGGAGTGAAGTACTTGCAGTTGGTTTCTTAGGTGGTATTGGATTTACTATGTCAATATTTATAACTCACTTGGCCTTTTTAGATGAAACAATTATTGCAGCAGTTAAACTAGGAGTTTTCGCAGCTTCATTTATAGCAGCAGTTATTGGTGTGATATTAATTTTAACATCAAAGAAAAATGTAGAAAAAGCCTAGGACTTCCTATGCTTTTTATTAAATAGCAACTTATTATATTTAGATTCCCTTTATTTCGATATAATATCCAATGTCTGAATTATTAAATAATATTCTCTTTGAAAATGTAAAACATTCAAATGATAATTTCACGAAACACTACCATGACACATATACAATAGGTTTAACCTATAAAGGTGTACTTAAAACTTATAATGCAAATCAAAGTTTTGATTCATATGAATACTCTATTAGAATAAATAATCCAGGAGAAGTTCATGGGGGAACTTCATTAAATTGGTCCCATGTAAACTTTTATCCAACTGTTGAGATTATGTCAGATCTTTATGAACAAATTTTTTTAGAAAAGAGAATACCCTGTTTTCAAAGACATATTGTAGATAATGAACTTCTTTTTTTTAAATTACATAATTTTTTTGATTCTTATTTTAAAAAAGAAGATGATATAGTAATTGAAAGTAATCTAATTGATGCCTTATCAAATCTAATTTTTTCTTCAATTATTTATACAAAAAATTATAAAGAAATATTTGAAGATAAAAAAATAATAAAAAATACCTATGAATTTATAAATGATTCTATTGATACAAACTTTACTTTAGATGCCTTAGCTTTAAATGTAAATCTTAGTAAATATCATTTTCTAAGACTGTTTAAAAATGAGTTTGGCTTGACGCCTCATGCTTTTATCATAAATGAAAGACTTAATCGCGCAAATGAGTTAATACAAAAAGGTCTCAGCATTAGTGAAGCCTCTATTCAGGTTGGATTTAATGACCAATCACACTTTTCTAGAAACTTTAAAAAGTATTTCGGATATACTCCAACATATTTTCAAAAAAATAGCAATATTATTCTATAAATATTTTAAAAAAAATTATACACTTTCAAAAATTTGTATAAAAGATTGATTTATGACACAACAAAACAAAAATATATTCTACTTTTTAATGATATTAGCAATGGCAGGATGGGGAGCTTCATGGGTAAATGCAAAAGTATTAAGTTCATATGTAAATGAATATGAAATGATATTTTTAAGAAACTTTTTTACTATTATTACCTTAGTCCCCGTTTTAATTCTTAGTAAAAAATATTTTTATATAAATAGACGTAGTTTTTTATTAGCAATTCTTGCATCAATTATTATGATTGTATATTTAAAATGCTACTTTTTAGGTACAAAATATGGTACAGCATCACTAGGAGGGGCATTGGTAACTACATTAATTCCTATTAATACATTTATAATAATGGCAATATTTTGGGGAAAGAAAATTCAAAAAAAAGATGTTTTTGCTTTAATAATTGGAGCTATTGGAGTATTAACAATGTTAAATATTTGGTCATTTTCACATGAACAAATATTTTCAACACAAAATATGTATTTTTTGGGTGCATCTATTTTATGGCCAGCTTTAACAATAACAAGTTCTAAAATCACAAAAACTTCTCCTATGGTATTTGGTTTATATATGTATCTAATCTCAACAGTAATTGTTAGTCTATTTTTTGTAGATTTTAATGCTATCAATTATAAAGCTTTTGATTCTATTTTTTGGATTAATATTTTAATACTAGCAGTAGTTGCAACTACATTTGCTACAACTGTTTATTTCATAGGTATTGAAAAATTAGGAACAAATGAAGTTAGTTCTTTTATTTTTTTAGTTCCATTTTTTGCAATTGTTTTTAGTATTTTATTTTTAAAAGAAGAAGTTCATATTACTACAATTATTGGAGTATTGCTTACTCTTTTTGCAGTTAAAATATTAAATAATATTATTATATTTAAAAAGAAAAAAATTGAGTCATAATTTGAGTAGTTCAAATAAATTAAATACCTTTACACTTTCAGGACTTATAATAGGTCCTATTTTGGGTTCAGGTTTAATTTTACTTCCCCCTTTACTTTATAATATGGTTGGAAATTTTTCTTTAGTTATTTGGGCTATTATTCTAAGTCTTGGATTTGTTTTTGCACTTATTTTTGGACGCTTAGCAATAATGTATCCAGGCGATGGCGGAGTTAGCCTTGCTACAAAAGAAGCCATGGGAAAGAAATATCAACTTTTAACATCCTTTTATCTTATTTGTGCAGTATTTTTTGGACCTGTTGCAGTTTTAATAATAGCAGCAGAGTTTATTCAAGATTATTTTCCTAATATTTCTTTAGAAATCTTAGGTTTTTTTATATATTTAATAACTTACTTCTTACTTCTTACAAAAATAGATTTTCTTGGAAAAATTATGTTAATTGTAAGTTCTGCTATTACGCTCATATTTTTTGCTTCAAGTATTACTATTTTATTAAATGTAAATGAATTTGTTTTTAGATTACCTTCTATTTCATTAGAAGAGTTTGGATACTCACTTGTAATTATTTTTTGGTCAATAGTTGGATGGGAAGTTATAGGTAACTATTCAAATGAAGTTAAAAAGACAAAAACCCTTACAAATGCAGTAAAACTATCAGCAGTTATAATATCACTTATTTATATTCTTACTACCCTTGCTATTTGCTTTGGAGATTTTGAAGATAAAAGTACAGAAGAGTTTAAATTAGTTTGGCTTTTACGTCCTTTATTTGGGAACTATTCTGATGATATATTGGCAAGTGTTTCTATGATACTTTGTGTTGGAACCTTAATACTTTTTGTAGGTGGTGTTGCAAGGCTTATTTCATCTTTAAAATTAAATTCATATACCTCCACGCATCTAAAAAATAACACTCCAATAGGAGCTTTAAATTTTTTATCACTAATTTATATAATCACACTATTTTTAGTCTACTATGAGTATTTAAGTTTGGCAAATCTTGTTGCTTTTGCAGATGGGTTTTTTATAGCAAATGCCCTTATCGGACTGATAACAGCAATTATACTTTTTAAAAAAGGGTTTTTAAGAAATAGTGCAATTTTATTAACAATACTATTTTTATCAATTCTATTATTTTCAAATATTTTTATATTAGCTACTGTATTTGGATTATTTTTATTTACATATTTAAAAAAATAATTTACTCTTTATTATTTCTATTTTCTAAAGCCTCTTTTGTAACAATTGAACCATATTCTATTAACTCTTTTGCCTTATTAAAATCATAAAATTCACAAACTTTACTTGAAATGTTAATCATAATATCAGGTTGATGTGAAGCTAGTAGATGTCTCGAAATAACTTCTTGCATAGTTTCAATTGACTTATTTATTATTTCAAAGTAGCTAAGACTATCTCTTTTTTTAATATTTTTTTCTAAAAAATTACTTATATTTTCTTTTATTTTACTTCTTTTCTTTTCAAAAATCTTTTTATGTTCTTTTTTTATATCCGAACTATTATTTAAATCAACTGCAACAACAAAATTAGAAGACTCTGAAATAGTAGGAATTATTGGCAAGGGATTTAAAATACCACCATCAAATAAATCTTTGCCATTTAAATTTTTTGGAGTAAAAACAGTAGGAATTGCAATTGAAGCT
>JBFHGG010000106.1:0-8982 GCA_041583235.1 Halarcobacter sp. | reverse complement strand
CCATTAATATATTCATTATTAATATAATTAATAACATTATCTAAATTATTTTTAATTAAATCTTTGTTTTCTTGTATAAATTTTTCTTTAATTATTTTAAATAAAACTATTACAAATAGACACATATAGGCTTTTATGAAAATGCTGGGTAAATTATAATAAATAATAATTTGATTAATTAATTGATTATTTTAAAATTTTATGCAAATAAATAATTTTATTTACTCTTACAATTTAAAGAAATATCTTTTCTTATTTAGAAAATACTTTAAATATTTACTAGTGCTTTGCCCATTGACGAATTAAATTGTGATAAATGCCACTAATATTAACAACTTCTTGATGTCTTGAACCTAGTTCTTGTGTTAATTTCTGCACTGATTGATCTATATTAAATAATATTTCACGTTCTTGTATATCTTTTACCATACTTTGTATCCAAAAAAATGAAGCTACTCTTGTTCCTTTTGTGACTTTTGATACATGATGTAAACTTGTAGATGGGTAAAGAACCATATCACCTGCAGCTAATTTAACGGTTTGTGTACCATACTTAGTTTCAATTGTTAGTTCACCCCCTTCATATTCATCTGGCTCTGTTAAGAATATTGTTGCTGATAAATCTGTTCTAATAGTTTGATTAGTACCAGGTATTTGCATTAATGAAGCATCAATATGTGCACCATAAGTTTCATTTTCACTATATCTATTAAATTTTGGTGGATATATTTTATTTGGAAGGGCTGCAGAAATAAAGCTTTGATTTTGTGATATAACCTTTAAAATATGTACGCCTAAACTTAGAGCTGGTTCTTTGGTATCATCAAGTTGTTCATTTTTTTTTACATTTTGAGCAATACTTCCTGCTGTATTAATTCCATTTTGCCACGAGGCTTCATCTAGGTATTTTCTAAATTGGGATACCTCATCTTTACTTAAAACATTTGGTATAGTAATTAACATAATTTTATCCTTTTTTTAACAATGATATATCTATATCTTTAATATTATTTATTCCTGTAAGTGCCATACTTAGTTCAAACTCTTGTCTAAGCAATTTTATCATGTGGGCCACTCCAAGTGCCCCTGCAACTGCTAAAGCATAAACTTGTAAACGTCCAATAATCACGGCATTTGCACCTAAAGAAATGGCTTTAAAAGCATCTTGCCCAGAGCGAATGCCACTATCAAACAATAAGCAAAAATCTTTTCCTACAGCTTCACGTATAAGTGGAAGCATTGTTAAGCTTGCTGGTACTCCATCAAGTGTTCTTCCTCCATGATTTGAGACAATAAGAGCATCAACACCTAATTGTTTTAAAGTAATTGCATCTTGAGGATTTAAAACACCTTTGATAATTATAGGTAAAGATGTAGATTTTTTAATTTTTTTTATAGTTTCAATACTAATTGCATTTTTACTAAATGTTCTAAATACTTCGCTTTGTTGTTTATCAATCATTTCAACTATATTGGGACTTAAAGTTCTAAGATTAGCAGGATATAAATCTGCTGGCATTGTAAAACCTGCATTTATAGCTGTTCTACTTGGTAGCTGAACACTTGCATCAACAGTAAGAACAATAGCTTTATATAAGCATATTTCTGCACGTCTAATTAATTTTAAAGTATCCTTGAAATTATCTTGTAAATATAATTGAAACCATTTATTATTACCTGCATTTTTAGAAATATCTTCCATTGTAAAAGAAGAAAGTGTACTTGCAATCATAAGAGTATCCGTTGCTTCAGCTGCTTGTGCTGTTGCTTTTTCACCCTCTTTATACGCCAATGTTTGATAGGCTAATGGTGCTAAAAGAAATGGATGGTCTAATGTATCTTCTAATAAATCTATTTTAGTTGAGGCATTCTTAAAATCGCTAAATAAATTAGGAATAATATTATATTGGGAAAAAGAAGCATGGTTTTGATGTAAAGTCTTATCAAAACCGCTACCTCCAGAAATATATCCAAAATTTTCTGCTGTTAAAAAGTTTGCGGCCAGTGATTCATAATCACTGGCACTTATTATTCCTTTTGGAATGTAGTTTAAAGTTTTATATTTAGTCATTTGTTTTTAAAATTTATATTGTAATGTAAGTTGCGCACTTCTTTTATCACCAATATAAGTAAATGCACCAGATCTATAAGCTGCTAAATAGTAATCTTTATTGAAAACATTATTCACATTTAATCTTAATGATGTACTAGAATTAACTTTATAAGTTGCAAAAGCATCATATACAGTATATGATGGAACATATCTTGTTTCACTTGCTGCAGAATCTGGTTGACCTGTATATCTTTTACTTTCATAAGTTACTGCTCCACCTAATGTAAAGTCAGGTGTTAAGTGATATTTAGCTTGTAAGCTAATTGATTTATCTGCAAAGTTTGCAAGTTTTTTGCCAATATCAGCTGCATCAGCTGCTTCAGTTATCTTAGATTTCATTATTGAAACACCACCTTGAATACTTAATTTTTCAGTTAAGTATCCTGCTAAACCTAACTCAATACCATCTACTCTATTTCCTCCAGTATTTGCACTACCTAAAGTACTATAATCATCAGCAGATTCCATTACATTTGATTTATCGATTCTAAATATTGCTGCACTTGCTAAAAGTTTATCATTGTTAAATCTTACTTTTGTACCTAATTCCCAACTATCAGTTCTTTCTGGTTCAACATCAACACCTTCTCCATCAATAAAACCTCCATATCCACCACTTGTACCAACATCAGATTCACCACCATTTAAATTTGTAGCTGTAGAGAAACTTACATAAATATTAGCTGATGGAGTTACTTTATAACTTGCACCAATATGTCCATTCCAATCGCCTTTATTATAATCATATTCATCATTTGTAGTTTTAAGTTCATAATCATAATAATCATATCTTACACCTGCAAATGCTGTCCAATCATCAGTTAAATCTACTGTATCCATTGCATATAATGAAATAGTGTTTAAATTCCAATCAGAATCCCAGTCACCTTTAGAAATATCTCTATTCATTAAACTATGCATGTCCGAAATATAATTTCCACTTGAATCTTGCATACAATAAGATTCGCCAACACCTCCTCTTCCATTTGTATAACAATTCCCTGCAGCATTAGAGATATCATATACCCCATTAACTACTGTTTGTCTACTGTATTCACTCCCAAATACAAACTCATGGTCCATTTTTGCAATTTCCACATCACTCATATAATTAAGTTGATTAGCAAAATACTCAACTTCTTGCCATCCTTGATGTGTACTTAAAGATACTGAATCATAACCATTAGTTCTAGCAGTAGCATCAGCGGCACTTGCATATGCAGTTGTTCCATTTGCTCCTGTAACCACATAGCCATTATCAGTTTTTCCAAATCTAGTTAGATTTACTAATCTTGAATTTGAGTCTATTTCATATCCTGTACGTAAAGTTAAAGTATCAACTGTCGATTCAAGGAAATCCTCATCTTGTAAATAGCTAGGAAGACCTGTAACTGGGTTATTATCAAAACCATCTCCATCACTATCAGTTAAATATGTACCTAAATCTGGTTTATCATCGGCTTCAAAGTGATAGTAATCTGCTGTAAGTTCAAGATTATCACTAGCTTGATGAGTTAAAGATAAAGCAAGACCTTTTCTTTCTTTATCTGCTGGTTCTCTATCTGGGACATCCTCTCCCGCATGTAAAATATTTGCACGAATTGCTGTGTCTTCGTTGATAACATGATTATAATCAACTGTTACTCTATGATAATTATCTGTACCAATACCTGTTGTTACTTTTCCAAAATCAAACTCTGTACTAGCTCTTTTAGTACTAAGGTTCACAGCTCCCCCTGTAGTTCCTCTACCAGCAAAAGATGAACTTGGTCCTTTACTAATCTCAACTTGATCAACTGCAAAACTCTCCCTTGTTGTCATACCCGGATCTCTTAATCCATCTGCAAACATATCAGATCTAGCTTCATGACCACGAATAACATATCTATCACCAAAGGCATTACCATTTTCTCCAGTTCCTAGAGTAATACCAGGTTGTCCATCTAATATTTCTTTAAGATCCGTACGACCAGACTCTTCAATAGCTTCTGATGTTAATACTGTAATAGTTTGAGGTGTTTCTGCTAATTTACGAGTACGTCTTGGATCTGACAATCTCTCAGCAAGATAAGGTGAACCTGGAACTGAATAAGGGTTAGTATCCCTTGATACTGATTCTTCAACACTAACTTTATCCAAAGTTGTAGTATTTGTACTACTATCTTCTGCATTTGCTTGTGTTGTTAATAAACTTGCGCAAAGTGCAATTGCCAATGTTGACATCTGAGGATTTATTTTTGATGTGCCTTTTATTTCTATATTTTTATTATTCATATTTTCTCCATAATTTTTTGTCATTAAACTTTTGTTTATCTTTTGTTTATTTTTATGATGTAGAATCTATGGATAGAAATTAGTTGACGCTAATTTCTTCCAAACAAAACTGGGTAAAGAGTAATACCGCGAAAAGTTTTACTTTATCTTTATCCAGCTACCATTTATATTTTAATTATTACTATTTTTGCCTCCTAATTAGTAAAATTTATTTTTTATTGTTTTTAATGTAAATTCAATGGGTAAAGTAAGATCCAAAGGCTCTTTACTTACATCTGATGGAATTGATGGAAAAGGACTAGCTCTTTTTAACATTTTAAAAGCTTCTTTATCTAAACGTTCATCACCTGAACTTTTAATAAGCTTAATATTTTTTACTTTTCCACTTAATTTTATAAGAAACCTTACGGTACTTGTTCCTACAATTCCTTCTCTTCTAGCACTTCGTGGATACTTTTTAGCACGTGATATTCTTGCTTTAACAATACTAAGATATTCTTGTGTTGCACCAGGATTACCACCTGAAGTTTTTTTACTACCTACTCCTGTAGCACGTCTAGATGCTTGAGCTTTTTTGGATAAATTCTTAATATCTGACTTATGCGTATTTTTACTATCTAAGTTTATTTCTGAATTTAATTTTTTCTCTGTTTTTAACTCTTGTTTTGGCTTTGGTTTAACTTCAACTTTTGGCTTTGGTTTCGGTTTTGATTCGATTTTTACTTTTGCTTTAGACTCTAAATTCGAGATAGCTTCTGCTTCAATCTTTTTTTCTTCTACAACTTCCACTTCTGGTTCAATCTCTAACTTTTCTTCTATTTCAGCCTCTTCTACTTCTGACTCTTCTATTTTTTGTGAAAGTTCATTTTTCTCTATAATTTCAATATCTTCTTTAGACTCATTAATATTATCTGTATAGCTACCACTTATTCCTACACCAATTAATAGTCCATCTTCACCCTGTGCAATTGCACCTTCATTATTTTGTGTATGATAGAAATATGAAAATATTAAAACTCCATGAATTAAAGTGGCAAAAATTATACTAATAAAAAAATATCTATTTCCCATTATTAATACTTTTGTGTAGCTATATTTATTTGTTTAATACCAAAAGATTGTGCAGATTCAAGTATCACATCTAACTTAGATATTGGTAATTTATGATGAATATGACAAGTAATAGTTGTTTTTTCTGAAAATGATAATAATTTAAATTGCTCAAGAAGTGAAGTTTCTATTTTTTTATCATTAAGATAATAATCAGCATTTGGCATAACTTTTATATCTACTTCTTGCTTACTATGCTTAACTTCACTTATAGATTTGGGAATATTTAATTGAGTATCTCTATTTTCAATACGACCTACAATCATAAAAAAAATCAATAACAAAAAAACTATATTTATCGCTGGTATCATGCTATCATCAAGTCTATTTAAGCTTTTTTTATGCTGTTTTACATCAATTAACTTCATGGTAATTCCGTTTTACTTATATTTAACTTTGTAAGCCCAGCAGAACTAACTCTATCTAATAATTGAATAAATTTTTGTGTTTCCACTCGAGGGTTAGCTGCAAGAGTAATATGATCATTATTTTCACTAAACTTTTTTAAATAGTTTTCAAATTCTTCACTATCTAATGAATATCTTACACTATCAATGATAATCACATTATTTAAATCAAGTAAAAGTTTATGTTTATTACTCTCTTCTTTAGCCTTAACTCCTAATAAAGATGTTTTTATTTCAATTTGCTTAGTTCGTTGAAATGTCGAAGATAACATAAAAAATAAAAGTAAAATAAACACTACATCTATTAGTGGTGTGATACTTATAGATGTTTTATTTTTTACTGCTGCTTTAAGTAACATATTAAGTAAATTCCTTACTTGAAAAAGATCTTGAATTTTGTTTTACTTCTGTTTTTGCTTCTGATTGATAATAAGTAAATACTTCTGAAACTGAATCATTTATTGCATAAGAAATTCTTTCAACTTTACGTTCAAGCCAGCTATGAGCTATCGCAGCTGGAATTGCAACGGCAAGACCTACTGCTGTTGTTAATAATGCTTGCCAAATTCCACCTGAAAGTACTGATGGATCTACTTCGCTACCTGCTAATTCCATTTGCTTAAAGGCTAAAATCATACCTAAAACTGTTCCCATTAGTCCTAATAATGGGCTAATATTAGCAATAACTTCAAGTGGACGAAGATATGAATGAAGCTGATTTATTAATTCATTAGCTTTTTTTTCTAACTGCTTTTTTAATAATTCAGAATTACTTTCCTTATTAAGACCGTTCATTGCATAATGAACAATATGAGATATTGAATGTTTTTCATTTAATATATTCATTGCACTTTTATGCTCTTCTAATTTCCACAATTCTAAACTTTTTTTAACTTTTTTTAGATTCTCAGGGCGTAAAACTGCAAATTGCAGTAACTTAAAAAGTACAATGCTTAGAGCAAAAACTGAAAAAACAGTTAATATCCAAACTACTGGACCACCAATATCTAAGAGTAATTTTATCTGTTGCATAGCAGATATACCTATATTTATTTCATTTGTTACTTCCATTTAAATCCTTAATGATAATTATTATCGGAATTATAAAAGATTATTCTTAGACTACTATTAATTATGATAATTAATATTAATTAAAAAACATTTTTAAGATTATGTTTGTATAGTACAAAAAATTTTAGAAGGATAAAAATGATTATAAAGTTAATAGTAAGTCTCTTTATATTTGCCTCATCTTTACTAGAGGCACAAGAGTTAACTGTTTATTCCCATAGGAACTACTATATTGATAAAAAGATATATGAGATGTTTGAAGAAGATACAGGAATTAAAATAAATTTACTTATGTTTGATTCATCAGAGTTAATAAAAAAAATTCAAGCTGAGGGTAAAGATACTCTTGCTGATGTATTAGTTACAGTTGATGCTACTAGACTTGTTTATGCTCAATACCTAGGGCTATTACAAAAAGTAAAATCTGATATATTAGAAGAAAAAATACCTAGTCATTTAAGACAAAAAGATGGATATTGGTATGGTCTTACAAAAAGAGCAAGAATTATTGCTTATAATAAAAACAAGGTCAAAGCTTCAGAACTATCAACATATGATGATTTAACATCTTCTAAATGGAAAGGTGAACTTCTTGTTGGTAGCTCAAATGACCTCTATAATCTATCATTATTATCTTTATTTATTGCTAATGAGGGAGAAGAAGTTGTAAGTAAATGGGCTAGTGGAATTGTTAAAAACATGGCAAGAACTCCATCAGGAAGTGATATATATCAAATTAAAGCACTTGCATCAAAAAGAGGAGATTTGGCAATTGTAAATACATATTATATTGGAAAATTGCTAAATTCTAAAAAATCATACGAATCTGATCTTGTCAAAGATTTAGGTATATTCTTTCCTGATCAAGGGGAAACTCAAAATGGTACACATGTAAATATATCAGGAATGGGACTTGTAAAACATAGTAAAAACAAAGAAAATGCTATAAAATTTTTAGAATTTATGCTAAGCGATAAGGTACAAAAATTATATGCAAAAGCAAGTTATGAATATCCAATTAATCCAAAAGTTGAACCCTCAAAGCTATTAAAATCATGGGGGAAATTTAAAGAGAATAAAACTAATTTAGAAGTCCTTGGTTATTATAATAATAAAGCAGTGAAAATATTTAAAAAAGTAGATTGGAAATAATTTTTATACTTAAAAACCCAAAATACTAAACAATTTTATAATAATTTATACAAATTTATCAAAAATAACAATCTATTTTAAGTAAATTATATTAGCATAAAATTTTACAAAAAATAATAGGATAATTTAATAAAGATTAAATATTTAAAATAGTTAAAAAATAATACTTACTCTTTTAAAACTGCAATATATAATCAAAATAAACTTTAAAGGATATCTATGCAAACAAATTTATTTGGTGAAGCACTTCAAATATGCTCAACTTCTCCTATGACAGGATATTATAGGGATGGGACTTGTAGAACATCAATTGAAGACTTTGGAAGTCATTGTATTTGTATTATAGTAACTGAACATTTTTTAGGATATTCAAAAGCTATGGGAAATGATTTATCAAGCCCTATTCCAGAATATGGTTTTCAAGGATTAAAAGATGGAGATAAATGGTGTTTATGTGCACAAAGATGGGCTGAAGCACATAAAGCAGGATATGCACCTAAAATAGACCCAAAAGCAACATCAATCCAAGCAACAAAATTTGTAGATAAAGAAATTTTATTAAAGTATGCTATCAATTAAAACGCCCATTTAACCTTATAGTTGCGGTCAGAAAATGCTAGTAACAGTTAAATACTGACCGCAAGTATAAGGATAAATAAGGCTTAGAGGATATCGTAAAAATACCTCTAAGCCTTATAAGTTCTATAAATTTACCTTATTAAGACATAATCTCATCAATAGTAATGTAATCACCAACTCTACCAGTCATTTGCTCAACATCTGTGTTAACAGGAAGAGTTTTCTTACCTGGAACCCAACCTGCAGGACAAACTTCACCAGTTTTTGTTGCATGTT
>JBFHGG010000105.1:0-8984 GCA_041583235.1 Halarcobacter sp. | reverse complement strand
GGTGGAATATATACAAAACTTCCATCTGTAAAAACTGCACTGTTTAAAGCTGAAAAATAGTTATCTCCCATACTTACAACTGAAGCTAAATATTTTTTTAATAGTTCTGGATGATTATGTGCCGCATCTGAGATAGAACAGAAAATAATTCCAAGTTTTTCTAATTCATCTTGAAATGTTGTTTTTACAGAAACTGAATCAAATACTGCATCAACAGCAACACCTGCGAGCATTTTTTGCTCTTCTAAAGGAATTCCTAGTTTTTCATAAGTTTTTAAAATCTCAGGATCAACTTCTTCCAAAGAATCAAGAGCTTTTTTTGGTGCTGAATAATAAGAAATATCTTGATAATTTATCTTTGGATATTTTAAATTAGCCCATGTTGGCTCTTCCATTTTTTGCCATTTTTTATATGCTTTTAATCTAAAATCTAAAAGCCATGAAGGTTCATCTTTCTTTTTTGATATTGCTTTAATTACATTTTCATTTAAACCTACAGGAAAAGTATCACTTTCTACAAGGGTTTCAAAACCCAATTTATACTCTTGTTTTAATAATTCTTTAATTTGTTTGTTATCGCTCATAACAAGCTCCTTTTTAAATAGGAGTATTTTTGTCCTATTTCTTAAATGTAATGTATCATATGTTCATTAAAAAAATATTAAGAGGAATAATTAAATAAAAAATATTAAGGAAAAATTGAATTTATATGGGTCAGGTGATAATGATAACATCACTCTCGAACTTTTTAATAATTGCGTTAACCGCAGGTTGAGATATGCCAACAGTTTTAGCAATCATATATTGAGAATATCCTTGTTTATACGCCTTAAGAATATTTTTATTTCTTTCTTGATTGTCAGTAATTTTATCAAAAAGATTTATTAATTTTTTTTTATCTATTTTTTTATCTAAATTAGATGCTTCTACTAAACTAGATGCTTTTCTTAGTTCTTTTAAATCATCACTATCTATTTCTAAAGTAAAAAATAATTCTATTTCTTCTTTATTTTCTTTATAAGTTTTTACAATCCATGAATTTTGCAAATAATTTGGTATATTTTTTGGCTTAAAAAAATAGTAACTTGAACTGTAAGGGTAGTGTTCTATCTTATCGACCATTTTTGCTTTTAATGGGTTTTGTTCAATATATCTCATTAAAATATAAAGATAAGCTTCATTTGTTACATACCATGATTTAAATCTTCCTTGCCATAAATGTCCAGTTCTTTTGTATTTTTTATTAAAATATATTGCATATGTGGAGTTTATATATCTCATATATTTTGAAAGGTTTTCTTCTTTTAATTCAATTAATAAATGATAGTGATTATTCATTAGACAAAAGTTATGTAAAATTATATTAAATTCTTGACAAGCTTTAGATAGAAGAGTTGAAAAATATTCAAAGTCATCTTTATTATGAAATACTACTCTTTTTTCAACTCTTCTATTTACTATGTGATAATATCCTGCTATTTCTATTCTTGGTCTTCTTGGCATAATTTATCCTTTTTTAAAGATAAAAGTATTTTAACCCAAATAATTTTTAATAATCAAAATAATTACATTTTCTAATCTATTTAAGATACTATTTTTTATCTGTTATTGTTATCACCTGACCCATTATTTTTTTCATTATTTGAATTATTTTTTATTTTTATTTTATTCTAGCCTCTAATCTATTTGTATAATAAGAAATAGGGTAAGTTAGCATTAAATAACCAATAGCAAGAGGAATATAACTTTCTAGTGTTGAATAAGTATATGCATTTACTTCTTGGGCATTCATTGTAAATTCACTTATTGAGATAATAGATAAAAGAGATGAATCTTTTATTATAGATGCAAATTGTCCTGTAAGTGAAGGCAGCATTCTAGAAAATGCTTGTGGGAAAATCACATAAGCATACATTTGATAGTTTGTCATTCCTAGACTTAAAGCCGTTTCATACTGCTCTTTATCTATTGATTCAATTGCCCCTCTTATAATTTCACTTACATAAGCTCCCGCAAAAAGTGCTAAAATAAATGTTCCTACTACATATCTATTTTCAAAACCTAAGTTATTTGCAAATACATAAAAGAAGATAAGAATCTGAACTAAAAGAGGAGTTCCTCTTATAATCTCAATATAGAATCTTGAAAAAAAACGTAAAATTAAAAGTTTAGAGTTTTGCGCATAAGCAAAAAATAAACCTATAATAAAACTAAGAATCAAAGCAAAGAAAGAGATTATAATTGTCATAACAAAACCATCAATAAATTTTTGTTTATATTCGTAAACACTATCCCAATTAAAATCATAAGATATATTTTTAAACATAAAATAAAATGTTATTAAGACTAAGAAAATAAGTAAAACTAGGTTAAAAAGATAAATCCCTATTGGAAGAGTTTTATCTTTTTTAAAACCTAATTCATGAATAAATAGTTTTTTTAAATTAATAAGAAATTCCTAGAAAAAGAATGGAATGCCAAGTTCATCAAAAGTGTTCTTAGCATCAGTTAGATATTTATCTGCAAAAGTGTCAAATGTTCCATCCTCTTTTGCTTGTTTGATAAATTTATCAACATCAGCTTTTAAAGGACTCTCTTTCTTTAATGCAACTCCCCAATACTCGTAATCTTCTTGAAAAGATTTTAATAATGGCACAGTTGTATCCATGTTTTTTGCATAGTTTTTATAAATTGTTAATTGGTCATAAATAAAGCCATCAGCTTTTCCTTGAACTACTTCAAGTACACAAGCAGCTTCTTTATCAAATACTAAAACATTTGCATTTTGTAAATTATCTTTTGCATAAATATGTCCTGTTGAACCTTTTTTAACTGCAATTGTTTTTCCTTCTACATTTAAATCTTTAATTGACTTAACCCCAGAATCTTTATTTGCTAAGATTGCTAAAGAAGATTGTGCATAAGGAATAGAAAAATCAATAGATTTTTTTCTTTCTTGGGTAATTGTCATTGAAGAAATAATTAAATCAATTTTACCTGTTTTAAGTGAAGGAATTAAACCATCCCAAGCAATATTTTCAATAATTAATTCTCTATTTAAAGATTTTGCTAAAGCTTTTGCAAAGTCTACAGAGACTCCAGATGGCGTTCCATCTTTTTCACTCATTTCAAATGGTGGATAAGCTAATTCCATTCCCACTTTTAAAACTTTCTTTTCAGGAGTTATTTCACTTTTTTGTTCTTGCTCTTTTTCACCACATCCTACTAAAACTAGGGCAAGTAAAGATGAAAACATTATTAGAAATATTTTTTTCATTTTTTTCCTTTAAAATTTTTTGTATTATCTCATATTATTTATATATAATAAGTTAAGTAACTTTAAGTCATAATTTTTTATTCCTTATCAAAGGGTGTATATGCTGTTAATAAAATTTATAGAAAATATTGGAGATAGAGTTATTAACTATTCTCTTTTTACTTATGATTTTATTCTTTTTCTTTTTTTATGTTTATGGAATATAATTTTGCCAAGTAATTATTCAAAAGCCTCAAGAATAATGTTTATTAAACATATTTATTTAAGTGCTATTGAAAATTTGCTCTCTTTTGTTTTTCTTGCATTGTTTTTAGGTTCAATTTTGATAGTTATTGCAATTAGTTTTGCACTAAATTTCAATTTAGTAGAACAAATAGGTGCTTTACTAGTCTCCCTTATCATAAATGAATTTTCTCCATTTTTCACTAGTATTTTTTATATATTTACTTATAGCTTAGCAATAAAAGAAAAAAAACAAAATATAATAATAGATAAAAAAGATTTACTAAGCAAAAATTATATACCTAAACTTTTAACGGGACTATTTGTTGTTCCTCTTTTAGCACTATTGTTTGCAACAATTATGCTTTTTAGTGGATATATTGTCTCTTCTTTATATTTGGGTATTGATTTTATAACCTATCAAAATCTAATTATTGATTCAATAAGTTTTGAAAATATTCAAATTTTATTAATTAAAAGTATGATTTTTGGTTTTATTTCCATTCTTATACCTCTTTATTCTGAACATTTAATGAAAAGTAATTATAATATAAGTATATTAGTAATTAAAAATTTAATTATTATACTAAGTATGATAATTTTTGTAGAGTTTTTATTTATATTAGTGAATTATTAGAGTTTTAGGAAAAGTTATGACCTATAATAATATTAAATTTAAAGTTGGATTGTTTGTACTTGTTTTGTTATTAATCTTATCAAGTATTGTTTATTATATTTTATTTAAAAAAGGTACTTTTGATAAAAGATATAATTATACTTTTACTAGTTTTAGTGCAGATTCCTTTACTGTTGGCATGCCTGTAAAAGTATCTGGTTTTGCAATTGGAAGACTAGATACAATTAAACTTTTAGATAATGGAAATGTAAAGTTCATATTTTCTGTAAATAAGGAAAATCAAAAATGGGTTTGCGAAGAGAGTTTGTTAATGGTAAAAAAACCACTTTTAGGTTCACCTCAAATAATATTATATTCTGCAATTGGAAATCCAGTTTTAAATGAAGGTTCTGAAATTAATACTATTATTAGTAATGATATTAATGATTTAGTTTTAAGTTTAGAACCTATAATTTTAAAAATAGGGAATATTGTAAATTCAGTTGATAAAATCACAACATATCTTTCAAAAGATAATTCTGAATTAATGAAGATTATTATTAACTTAGAGAAATTCACAGCAACTTTAGTAGAAGATAAATCTTTACTTACAAGTATTACGGGTGATAAAAAAGCTACAGAAGCTTTTATTAAAACTATGAATAAACTACCTTTCTTAGTTAATAATTTTAATAAAATAAGTACAGATTTTAATAAAGAGATACTTCCATTAGTAATTGAATTAATCAAAGAATTGAATGTCATAGCAAAAGATATTGATAAAAAGTTAAAAAACTTAGATAATGTTGTAGACTCTGTGTCTTCATCAGATAAAGATATAGTTAAGATAAAAGAACAAATAAAAACAGGAATATCTAAAACAAATCAAATAATAGAAAAAGTCGATAATCTTTTTTTATCAGGAAAAGATGAGAAAGTAGTTTTACCATGAAAATCAAAAGTATAAGAATCTTTACAATATTACTATCAATTATTCTTTTCCAAGGATGTTCTTTAAAGTCTCCAAAAAATCAATGGGAATATAATAGTTCTAATGCTTTTACATCTTATACAAAATATTTTTTAATTAATGAAAATGAATTAGCAAATAGTGATTTGCAAAGAGCCATTAAATATGCAAAACAAAGTGCAAATCTAGAACAACTTGCAAGGATATACTTAGGGGTTTGTGCTTTAAATATTAGTGTTGGCATAGAAGATAAATGTTCTAGTTATACAAAAATAAGAGAATTTCTAAATAAAAAAGAACTAGAAAGCTATTTTTTGATGTTAGTAAAAAAAGAAGAAATTGAACAAATAACATATCTTCCAAAACAGTATCAATCTTTTGTAAAATATAAATTAGAAAAAAGATTTGATTTGGCATTTAATGCTATTAAAGAAATGCAAGAAATAACATCACAGTTTGTAGCTGCTTCATTAATAAAAGAGAAAGTATCAAAATCTGATATGAATTATTTAATTAAAAAAGCATCTTTTAATGGATATAAAAATTTTGTTTTATTTTGGTTAAAAAATCTTTATAAAATTGAAAATGACTTAGAAAAGAAAAAGAAAATATTAAAAAAAATAATAATATTAAAAGATTAGTATAAAATTCATTTTCTACAAAATAAAAAGTCTAATCTTTTTAATTAAGACAATTTTTATCCTATTTAAAATATAATGCCACAAATTAAATAGAATCGTATCTTTTTTATGGAATAATACTTGCATATAAAGATATTAAAAGTATAGGAATAAAAATGGAAGTATATTTAGATAATAATGCCACAACGATGGTTGACCCAGAAGTTTTTAAAGCGATGGAACCATTTTTTTGTCATATATATGGTAATCCAAATTCATTACATAAATTTGGGGCAGGAACTCATCCTAAGATGATTGAAGCTTTAAACTCTTTGTATGAAGGAATTAATGCAGCTGATGAAGATGATATTATTGTTACAGCAAATGCAACAGAGAGTAATAATACTGTTCTAAAAGGTATTTGGATTGATAAGATTTTAAATGGTAATAAAAATCATATTATTACTTCAGAAGTAGAACATCCAGCAATTACAGCAACATGTAAATTTTTAGAATCTCAAGGAGTAAGTGTAACTTACTTACCTGTAAACGAAGAAGGAATTTTAGAAGCTAGCTCTGTTAAAGACCATATTAGAGAAGATACAGCTTTAGTATCTATTATGTGGGCAAATAATGAAACAGGTAAAATCTTCCCAATTAAAGAGATTGGAGCTATTTGTAAAGAAGCTGGAATTGCTTTTCATACTGATGGTGTTCAAGCAATTGGAAAAATAAAAGTTGATGTTCAAGATTGTAATGTAAATTATTTATCTTTTTCAGCTCATAAATTTCATGGACCAAAAGGTGTTGGTGGCTTATATATAGAAAAAGGTTTTGAATTAACTCCATTATTACATGGTGGTGAGCAAATGGGTGGACATAGAGCAGGAACTGTTGATGTTGCATCTATGGTAGGAATGGGACTTGCTATGAAATTAGCAACTTCTGAAATGGCATTAGCGTATGAAAATAATCATGTAAGAAAATTAAGAGATAAATTAGAAGATGCAATTTTAGAAATCCCTGAAACTATTGTAATTGGTGGGAAAGATAATAGAACACCAAATACAACATTAATATCTATTAGAGGTGTTGAAGGTGAATCAATGCTTTGGGATATGAATCAAAAAACAATTGGTGCATCAACAGGATCAGCATGTGCAAGTGAAGACTTAGAAGCAAATCCAGTTATGAATGCCTTTGGAAGCGATAGTGAGTTAGCTCATACAGGTGTTAGATTCTCTTTAAGTAGATTTACAACTGAAGAACAAATTGATTATGCAATTTCAATTATTAAAGGTGCAGTGCATAGATTAAGAGAAATTTCAAGTTCATATGCATATACACCAAAAAATCACGTATCACAATTATAAGAAAAGAAAAAAGAGATAAGGAAATAAAATGGCTAAAAATGATTTAATAAGTGGATCAATTTGGGATGAGTATTCAAACCAAGTAATTAGAAGAATGGATGAGCCAACTCATCAAGGTGAAATTACTGAAGAGATGGCAGAATCTTTAGGTGGAAAACTTATTGTTGCAGATTTTGGAGCTGAATCATGTGGAGATGCAGTAAGACTTTACTGGGTTGTAAATGAAGAAACTGATGAGATTGTAGATTCTAAATTTAAATCTTTTGGTTGTGGTACAGCAATAGCATCTTCAGATGTTATGGCTGAATTATGTATTGGTAAAACAGTAGATGAAGCAGTTAAGATTACAAATATTGATGTTGAACATGCTTTAAGAGATCATCCAGATGTTCCTGCCGTTCCACCTCAAAAAATGCACTGTTCTGTTATGGCTTATGATGTAATTAAAAAAGCAGCAGGAGAGTACAAAGGTGTTGATATGGAGTCTTTTGAGACTGAAGTTATCATCTGTGAGTGTGCAAGAGTTACACTTGGAACTATTCAAGAAGTAATTAAATTAAATGATTTAAAAACTGTTGAAGAGATTACAGATTATACAAAAGCAGGTGCTTTTTGTAAATCATGTATTAAACCAGGTGGTCATGAAGAAAAAGATATGTATTTAGTAGATATTTTAGCTGATGTTAGAGCTGAAATGGAAGAAACTAGATTAAAAACTGCTGCAGATGCAAGTGCAGCTGGTGAATCTTCATTTGATAAAATGACTATAGTTCAAAGAATAAAAGCTATTGATGAAATCTTAGACGTTGATATTAGACCAATGTTAATGATGGATGGTGGTAATATGGAAATTATTGATATTAAAGAAAATATTCCTCACTATGACTTATACATCAGATATTTAGGTGCTTGTAATGGTTGTGCTTCAGGAGATACTGGAACTTTATATGCAATCGAATCAGTGCTTAAACAAAAAGTAGATGAAAATATTAGAGTTTTACCAATCTAGGTTTAACTTTAATTAAAAACTTAAAAGAGAAGTTTTTTATCTTCTCTTTTTTTTTATCTAAAAAAGTACCTTTACTAATTAACTTTTACCATCATCTCCATGGGAATGAGAAAAGTTGATAATTAAAATCCTACAACTAAAAAATCAATTGCCAAGATTATTTCTTCTCTTGATTCCTCTAAATTACAAACTTTTTCTCCTAAATTTTCTATTGAAATACTAGCTAATTCTGATGTTGATAAAACTACTTCAATTCCATTTATAGTGTATTTAGGATTTAAAATATTTATTGCTTTTGTATTTAAAACCAAAGGTATAACAACTCTTGTTGATAAATTTTTTAATATTTCATTTTGAATATCAAGTAAAAAAGGAATTTGATCTTTTGTTCTTTCATTTATATTTTCATATACATCAAATTGAGCCATTAGAAACTTCTTAAGCCATCTGAAAAAACTCCATTTTCTGATATTCTTTGATTATAAGAATCTATTGCGTCTTGATTCTCTTTTTCCCAGTTTTTGATTTCTTCTTTTTTTATTAATTCTTCTAAAGTTTTTTCAACATTTGCTGAAATATTTATTTTGTATTTTTTAGCTTTTAGAAGTAAGTCTGAATTGATACTTATATTTGTAGCTTTTTTCTTTGCATTTTTATTATATATAGCTGTCATGTGTAGCCTTTATGTGTATAAATGATATTTTAAATTATAGCATTTATTAAAAGATATAACAATAAAGTTTTTATGAAACTTACGAAAGTTTTCTAATAAATACAACTTTTAAATAACTTCCTTCTCTAAATTCATCTATTACTTTAAAATCTTTTGGAAGAGAAAATGACTCTTCAATTTTATATTTTTGTTTTGATTCTTTAAAAGCTTTTGATATAAAATCT
>JBFHGG010000104.1:0-9183 GCA_041583235.1 Halarcobacter sp. | reverse complement strand
CCCTAAACAAGAAAAGTGGATGGCAGAACATAAATATAAAATTCACTCTTGTATGATTGGACTGGGAGGAGCAATAGAAGTTTATGCAGGAGTAAAAAGCAGAGCTCCAAAGTGGATGCAAGATTATTCACTTGAATGGCTTTATAGATTAATCCAAGACCCAAAAAGATTATGGAGAAGATATTTAGTAACAAATACTTTATATACAATTTTATTTATAAAACAATATATTTCAAAAACAATATCGATTTTTATAAAAAGAAGGGAGACTTAATATGAAAAATAATAAAAAAAGGACTCCAAAACTAAAAGAATTTTTTTCTACCTTAATATTAGTAATTTCAGATATCATTGTAATTCTTATAACATTAATACTTTCTCATCTTATAATAAAATATCTACATGCTAATAGTAGTTTAAATTTTTCTTTTATTAGAAATGCAATTGGTACTTTACCTATTTATATCATTATTTCTTTTATGTTTTTTTATGAAGGAATATATACTCATAGATTTGATTTTTGGCATGAGAGTAGAAAGATATTAAAATGTTTAATTTTAAGTTCTTTAATTATTTTTGCAATAAGTGGATTAAAAGATGATTCAGGTGAACTTCCAAAATTATTTTTAGCATGTTCTTTTATTTTAATGTTTATTCTTATACCTCTATCTAAGATATTAGTTAAAACAACACTTTTCAAAATGGGCTTATGGAAAAAAGGAGTAAAAGTATTAAGTGAAGATTCATACCTTTCAAATGAAATTTTTAATAATCGTTATCTTGGATATATAAAATCTAGAAGAAAAGATGCACAAACAGTATTTATTGATTCTTATGATCAAAATCCCAAAATTCTCAAAGAAATATTAGAACTTGAAATACAAACAAAAGAGAATGTATTATTTATTCCTGTATTTAACAACTATCAATTTACTGCAAGTGATATATATGAGTTAACAAATACAAGAACAAATCTGCTTGTACTTGAAAATAGGTTAAAGAGTAAATATAGAATGTTTATAAATATTACATATAATTTCATATTAGCTATTATACTTTTACCAATACTTATGCCTATTGTAGGATTAATTGCACTTTTGATAAAAAGAGATTCAAAAGGACCAGTATTCTTCACACAAAAAAGATTAGGTAAAGATGGTAAGGAATTTATGGTATATAAGTTCAGAACTATGTATAGTCAGGAGCTTCAAAAAAAACTTTTAGATGATTACCTAGAAGAAAACCCTCATGAAATTGAGAACTATGAAATTTATTGTAAATATGATAATGATCCTAGAGTTACAAAAATTGGAAAAAAACTCAGAAATACTTCATTGGATGAACTTGCACAAATATTTAATGTATTAAAATGTGAGATGAATTTTATAGGACCAAGACCCTATCTAGTAACAGAAAAAGAAAAAATGGGTGAATATAATGAAGATGTTATTTTAAAAGTAAAACCAGGAATAACTGGTCTTTGGCAAGTTAGTGGAAGAAATGAACTTACTTTTGATGAAAGAATGGATCTGGATAGATGGTATATCCAGAACTGGTCTCTATGGAGAGATTTTATTATTTTTATAAAAACTATTAGTGTTGTAGTAAATAAGGTTGGTGCGAGGTAATTTATTTAATCAAATTATTTTGTCTCACTCTTTTCCATGAAACAACTTTTATATATAAGATTTCATCTAATAATAAAACTATTCTTAATTTTAAGTAATAATTAATAAAATGCTGATTCATTGTCAAGTGCAAACCAAAAATGCACCAATATGCAGTGCAAAAGTGCACCACTTTGTAACACTATTTAACAGAAATATCTAATAATCCTGCTTCTCTTTTTTGCTTTAATCTGTAGCTTTCACCAGTTACATTTATTAAATGTGAGTGATGAATTAATCTATCTAAAATTGCTGTTGTTAATGCTTCATCGTTATTAAGTACCTCCTTCCATTTTGTAAATGATAAATTTGATGTTATTATTATTGATCCTAATTCATATTTTTTATTAATTATTTGGAAAAATAAATTAGCTTGATTTTCATTGAATTTTACATATCCAAATTCATCTATAACTAAAAGTTTTGGAGTACCTATGACTCTTTTAAAGTAGTTATCAAGTTTATTTTGAGATTGGGCACTTTCAATCTGTATCATTAAATCACTTGCAGATAAAAATTTAGTTTTTATTCTTTTTTGTGTTGCTGCATATGCTATTGCACTTGCTAAATGTGTTTTTCCAACTCCACTTGGTCCAAATAATAAAATGTTTTTAAACTCATCTATGAATCTAAAAGTTAGAAGCTCATTTATTAGTGTTTTATCAACTGATGAAGATTTATAATCAAAGCTATCAATTGTTTTTATTTTAGGTAATCCTGCTATTTTTAAAAGCATATTCTTACTTCTTTGTTCTCTTCCTATATTTTCAATCTCTAATAGCTTATGTAAATATTCACTATAAGACATTTTTTCTTTTGAAGCAGTATCGCTTAAGTGTTGATAATGTTCTAAAATGCCAGGAAGTTTAAACTTTAAACAATATTCATTAATTGATTCATGCAGTAGCATATGATACTCCTAACACTTTTTCATAATCTGAAATTGTTGTATGATATTTTATATCTATATTTAGGTTCTCTAAATCTACAAAGCTATGTATAGCCTTATCTTCTTTTTTATTTTTTACTTCTTTTACACTTGAGTAAAATGGCTGTAACAAGTGTTTTTCTTCTTTAAACATATCAATAGGTTTTTTCTTTGTTGTATCATGTATTCTTGCATTTGCCATTTCTAACCAAGAGAATACTTTATTATTTAGTAAGTCACAATCTATTTGTATTTGACTTCCTTTTAAAGCAGCTTTTAGTGGTACATAGAAGTTGCGTTTTAGATACAGATTAAATCTTTCTACTTTTCCTTTTGTCTTTCAGAATTCCATTTCATTCCATGTTTGTGCACGATAAACTTTACATAATTTTGGAATAAAATTATCTTTTGCAAACTCTAAAAAATCATTATTAAATCCATGTTGATTTTTTCCATATTTATCTCTTTTTATTACTACTGATTTTAAATTATCATAAAGCAATGTTTGAGGAACACCTCCAAAGTATTCAAAGGCTTTTATGTGACACTCTTGCCATGTATCTTGCCTCATATTATCTGTAAAATATACAAATGCCATTCTACTAAATCCTAAGACCATTACAAAGCCATATATTGGATTCTTTCCTGTTCTTATAAATGTCCAATCTACTTGTGCTTGATATGATGGCTTTGTCTCAAATCTAATTATTTCTTCTGGAGCTGAATCTATTTTTAATGAACTTAAAAATGTTTGTATTATTCTAATCTTTCCATCATATCCATAATTCTTTATCTCTTCATATATTACACTTGATGGTATCTTATCTGGATAGGCTTGTTCTACTCGCTGGCTTATATATTTTTTATATGGATCTAATTTTGACTTATACTCAATATTTTTATAAGGTTTTAATTCATTTTCTTTTAATCGTTTTGAAACGGTTCTTCTATTTAATCCAACTATTTTTGATATAGCTCTTATACTATATCCTCTTTTATGTAAAGTATGTATCACGGTAAATTCCTCTTTATCAATCATACTAACTCCAAATATTTTATTTAGAGTTTATTCTATTTATTTTTATTAATAAAGTGGTGCACTTTTACTTTGCACTACTGGTGTATTTTACCTTTGCACTTGACAATAAATACATACTATGTAACAAAAAGAAGATATAACAAGCTTTTAGGAGAGAATAGAAACCTAGAAGAACAACTACAACAAGAACAAATCTTAATCAAAGAGCTTAATGTAAAAGTTAAACAATCAAAAGCATATTTGGGGGTAAATAAAAAACTAAGAGAAGAAGTAAATGACCTTAAAATAAAACTTCATAAGCTTGATATTATTAAAGAAGAACATAAAAGAATGGATGAAGCTTTTACAAAAATAAGTAAGTATCTTAAATGTGAAGATGATTTAGATGTCATAGTTTCTAAGGTTGCTAAATATACTGGAAATGAAGATAAAGGGAGAAAGATAAATCATAATAAATTAAAATAAGGATTATAAAATAAATATGATATGAAGAATTAAACTAGTCATTTATGTTACTTTATGTAACAAAAATATTGACTTAAAATAAATTTAATGCTACAATTTTACTCAATAATATTAATAAGGAAATAGACAATGTATATAAATACTTTTTTGAATTATTTAGCTGATGTAGGAACATTTCTAGCTGGAATAAGTGCATTATGGGCAGTAAATACTTGGAAAACGCAAATTAAATATAAAAAAAGGTATGAAACAGCAGAAAACTTAGAAAAATGTTTTAAAGATTATGTTCATTACTTTTATGACTATTACTATATTGCACTTAAAAAACTTAGAGAGAATAAACAATTACTATGTGAAGCTGAATTAAATTTAGAAGAAGAAACTATATTGACTAAAAAATATTTGTCCTATTTATATATATGGGAAGAGATGGAATATTTTTTAACACAAAAAGAAATTAAGGATTATTCTTATCAACCTCAATTATTACAAAGAAAACTTAGAGAAATGCTACCTATTAAAAATAATGGTATGGATGAAGAAGGTTTATATAAAATGAATTTAGATGTTAATTTTGATGCAAAAATGATTGATATTCGACAAAATGGTTTATTTCAAATAAAAAAACTTAGAGAAAAATAAACTATTATTAAAGGAAGTAAGAGATGAAGATAGATATCGAATATTTAAAAAAAATTTTAGATAAATTTCTAGAAAGTGATACTCAATATATAAATACTTCTGTATTTGAAGATTTTTTAGAAGATGAAAAATTTTTATTTCATTGGGATATTTTGCTTGATAAAAAAGTGATAGTGAATTCACAAGGAGATTTAGCTAAGTTTTACTCAAGAACAACTACTGATATTAACTATTGGGATATTAAAGTTAGACTAAATGACAATGGTTATAATTTTTATGAAGCTATAAAAGATAATAAGTTTAGAAATAAAATTAAAAAAGATTTCAAAAATATTAGTATTGAAACTTTAGGATTAGTTGCTAAAAAATTTCTAGATTCTAAAGTTAATAATTTTTTGATTAATTACTAACAAAAATCCACTATTATCTCAATATTTATTGTATTTATTAATACTCTATTCTGAGATATCATCCATAATCAATTTTTTTAGATAAGCAGATTTACTCATACCTAATTCAATAAGTCTTTTTTCAAATTTTTCATAATCTTCAGTACTAAGGTTAGTAGATACATTTTTAAATTTAGCTTGTGCCTTTTTAAGACTTTCTCTTCTTTTTTTATCTTTTTTTGATATTTTTTCTTTCTCTTTTTCTTTAGATAAAATAGTCTTTTTTATCTCATACATATCCTTTGATAAAGAGGCTATATTATGGGATATTTTGTCAATATTTTGTGTTGAAAAATCTTCCATTTTTTCTCCAAATAATGATTATTTATAATATTATATATAATCACTACTTAATAAATACAATTGTAAAGTTTCTATATTCAAATTAAAAAAGGAAAAACTATGATTATTGAAATAAAACTAGGAAAACCAGTAGAGCCAGTTGGAGATTGTGCAACATTCTACTATGAAACTGAAAATGAGTATTTTATTGAAGAAATAAAAAAATATAAATGTCCATTTAGGTTAGCAATGTTTCTTGATGAAGCAATGGAAGAATTTAATGATATCAAAGAGCTTATCAGATTAGAACCTAATCAAAATATAGATTTAGTTATTGATTTATTAGCTGAATCAGAACGAATGATTAAAGATCCTACTTTATTTGCATTTTCAGATAAGTACTTACAACAAACAGATCATTTAGATAAGTATGGATATGAGATTGAGTTAGAAGAATCTGATTTAACAGAACAAAGTGATAGAGGTTATGAAATGGAAGTTGATAGTTATTTGTATAAATAATAATCTTAAAATAAAAAAGGACTAATAAAATGAAAATTAAATTAATTGAAAATATATTGCCAGTTATAATAATGTGTATGATTTTACTTGTATTAAAAGATGAACTCACTAAATATTTTTCTAGTGATACTTGGACTATAATTTATCCAGGGAATAAAGACTATGATATTAATCATAATTTTTACCTAACTATTCTCTTCTCAGGAATACTATTAGGATATACAGTTCTTCAAACTTTTTTTGAAAAAAGTAATTTTTGGGTTAAATTATTGGTAAGTGCTTTTTTAATACTTTTTACACTTCCATTATATATGGCACAAAGTAAATTTGTTATCGATGATGCTATAAAAGAGAAAAAACAAAATGAAAAAATAATAAAACTGAATTTATCATTAGAAGAATTAAAATTAGAATTAATGAAATTAAAGAATGATAATAAAAAAAGATCAAAACCTGATTAATATAATATTTTATTTTATAACAAGTTTATTTACATTATATAAACGATGTAGAATAATAAGTTAGATACAATATCCAAAATAAAATACTAGTATTATTATTGTTGGGAGATATTAAGACTTATGGCAAAAAAAGAAGTAAAAACAGATTTATGGGTATATGAATTATTAAAAGAAGTTAATATAGATTTAGATCCCCAAGGTAGTTCAATAAAAGAGATTGATGAAGCACTAAAAACAGCTTCAAAAGGTGGAACTGGCAAGGTTGGGTTTCCTGAATATGTTGGTGTTGTAAAAGATTTTATATTAGTTATAGAAAATAAAGCATCAGTTGATAAACATATTAAGTTAAAAGATAAAATTATTAGTGATAATGTAAAAGATATTAAAGACTATGCAGTTAATGGGGCTTTATTTTATGGAAAACATTTAATTGAAAATACAACTTATAACAAAGTTATTGCCTTTGGAATATCTGGAGACGAAAAAAAACATAAAATAAGTCCAATATTTATAGACGAAACAAAATATTATAGGGAATTACCAGAAGTTGAAAGTTTAGTATCTTTTAATGAAGACAACATTGATGAATACTATATTAGAGAGATTTTAAAAGAAGAAACCAACGAAGAAAAAGAGTTAGCAGAGATATTAAAAGATGCTTCTACACTTCACGAAGATTTGAGAAACTATGGAAGTTTAAAAGATATTGATAAACCTTTGGTTGTATCTGGTATTTTACTTGCTTTAAGAGAAATGGAATATAAAAACTTTTCTATTGACGAATTAACAGGTGATGAAATTAATACCGATGGAGATAAAATATTTGGAGCTATTGAAGACAATTTAAGAAGATCAAAAGTTGCCCCAGAAGTTAAAAGAGATAAAATATTAAGTCAATTCTCAATTATTAAAGATACACAACTATTAAATGAAATCAATACAACTTTAAATAAAACACCATTAAAGCATTTTACAGAGTTTCTTGAAAAAAAGATTTATAAAAGTATTAGATATTCAAGGTCATCAGAAGATTATATAGGTAGATTTTATGGGGAGTTTATGTCTTATTCTGGTGGAGATGGACAAACACTAGGTATTGTATTAACCCCTAAACATATAACAGATTTATTTTGTGATTTAGTAGATATTCAAAAAGACGATATTGTATTAGACCCTTGCGCAGGAACAGCAGGTTTTTTAATTGCTTCAATGCACCATATGTTATCACAAACAGATAATGAAAATGAAAGAAAAAAAATAAGACAAAAACAATTACATGGGTTAGAATTACAGCCTTATATGTTTTGTATTGCAACTACTAATATGATTTTAAGAGGAGATGGGAAAAGTAACCTTTTAAATGAAAACTTTTTAACACAAGAACCTTGCAAATTACAATTAGCTACAGAAGCAACAGTAGGAATGATGAATCCACCTTATTCTCAAGGTTCAAAACAAAATCCACATTTATATGAAATATCATTTACAGAACACTTGTTAGATAGTTTAGTTGAAGATGGTAGAGCAATAGTTATTATCCCTCAATCTTCAATGACTGGTAAAACAAAAGAAGAGCAATCAATAAAAGAAAATATACTAAAAAAACATACATTAGAGGGCGTTATTACACTTAATAAAGATACATTTTATGGCGTTGGAACTATGCCTTGTATTGCAGTATTTACAACTGGAACACCACACCCAAAAGATAAAATTAGTAAGTTTATTGATTACAGAGAAGATGGTTTTAAAGTAAGTCCTCATATTGGTTTAATAGAAACAGAACAAGCAAAAGATAGAAAACAACACTTATTAGATGTGTGGTTTGATAGAATTGAAGCAGAAACTAAGTTTTGTGTAAATACAACAGTTGAAGCAGAAGATGAGTGGTTGCATAGTTTTTATTATTTTAATGACGAGATACCAACAGAAGAAGATTTTGAAAAAACAATAGGTGATTACTTAACATTTGAATTTTCTATGATAATGCAAAATAGAGAATATTTATTTGAGAATAGTGATGATTGATTTTAAAAATATAAAATGGAAACATTTTAAGGTAAATGATTTATTTGAAATAGAAAAATGTAAGTGTAAAAAAGCAGGTGATTTAGAAAAATACAAAGTTCCGGTGACAGTTTACTTAATTATATTATACATTACAAAATGTCATAAAAGCTACATCCCTGGTTGAATCTACACTTTTATAAAGTTAAGAGGCAATTATTTTTGGTTTGCAAGAAGTTGGTAAAATGATAAAATTTTATTAATTAGAATTTCATTTTTTGAGTATTGTAAACCGGATACTTTAGGAATGGTGAAGATTTTGGAAAGATTGCATCTTACATTGGCCAAGTTTTATATCATTTTATATCATTGTAACTTGATTTTTACCTTCTTTTTTTGAATGATACATAGCTTTATCTGCTCTTTCTATGAGTTTAATTATTGAATCATTTTCTTCATAGTTAGAAATTCCAAAACTTGCAGTTTTATATTCTGGGATATTTAGTTTATTTTCTGTTATTTTTATTCTTAATTTTTCAGCAACTTTAAAAGCTTCTTCTTTTCTTGTTTTAGGACAAATAATAATAAATTCTTCTCCTCCCCATCTTCCAATAACATCTATTTTTCTTGTATATTTTCTTAATATGTTAGATATATCAATTAAGACTTTGTCACCAACTATATGTCCATGAGTATCATTGACTTTTTTAAAGTCATCAAT
>JBFHGG010000103.1:0-9208 GCA_041583235.1 Halarcobacter sp. | reverse complement strand
TTCTAAAGAATTGTTGGAACATTCAAATCTAAAAATCTATGAGATATCTACTAAAGTTGGATATAAAACATCAAAACATTTTATTAGAGTTTTTAAAAATGAAACAGGCTTTACTCCAAATGAATATAGAGAGAATTTTAAGAAGTAACTTTTATGTTGTTGTTAAATAATTGTTTTATTGTATAGCGTTTTATGGTACTGTTATGTTTTCTTATTTATTTATATGGGGTGTCTAGATTACTTCTTATTTGGAATATCATAAATAGTATTTTTATATTCATGGGGAGTCATTCCTGTAATCTGTTTAAATTGTCTATTAAAATAGGGTTGTGATGAATAACCTAGAGAATAAGATATTTCTGAAAAATTATGATATCCTTTTCTTATTTCTTCTTTTGCTTTTTCGATTTTTAGTCTGCAGTAATATTGAATAACGCTCCATCCAACTTCATCATAGAAAATTTTCTGTAATAAGGTTCTGCTGCAAGCAGAGTAGCTGCAAATCTGAGATAGGGTTAAATTAACCGACAAATGGTTTTCTAAATAATACTTTGTTTTATTAAAAATCTCTTTATGTGCACTTGCATGATTTACAATATTTGAAAAGTTTCGCTCTTCCTTTTTTGATTCTAATCTTCTAATGACTGTAATTAAAAATGCTTCTAAAAATATCTTAATATATTGTAAGCTAGCAAAATCTAAATGATCATTTAAAACAAAATTTTTAGCATGATAATCATCTAATGGAGTTTTAAAGGCACTCCTAGCCTCATTTAATATTGCATTTAGGAAATATTTTTCACTTTCTTTAATTTTTACAGGAAAATCTTGTAAAATTCTTAGTCTATCAATATTACAAACAAATGAAATAATAAAAATATTGGGAGCAATTTTTCCTTTACAATCAACATTGTGAAATTGGTTTGGTTTGTGAAAAAAGGCATCTCCTTGACTTAAATAAAAAGATGCATCATCTGCTATAATTTTTATATTTCCTTTATCCACATAAATTAATTCCCAAAAATTATGTTTCTCCCCTGAGAAAGTGTATATATTGGGATATTCAAAATAATGGACTGTCATAATTTCATTTATTTCTAAACTGGTAGACAGGTGAGTGGCTTTAAAATTGTCAATAATCATAGCAAATTATATAATAAAGTATGCATATAGTGCAACTTTTCTCCTTTTTCAATGATACAATGGAAATTAGAAATACGCAATATTTCTTAAAAATGTAAAATATATTTCGTATTTACTAAAAGAAAAGAGGAGTAATAAATGAAAAAAATTAAAGGGTTTTTTATCGTAGTGATGGTTCTTGGGTTATTAGTTGCAATGCCTTGTTTTGCTGGTGGAGAGAGTGAAACTGAAGACAGTAAAAAAATAGTTTATTGGTCGATGTGGAATGAAGCTGAACCTCAAGGTCAAGTTCTTGTTCAAGCTGCTGAAGCTTATGAAGAAGAAACTGGAGTAGAAGTTGAGATAGTATTTAATGGTAGAGAAATTAGGAAAACTCTACAACCAGCTTTAGATGCAGGTGAAGTTATTGATATATTCGATGAAGATATTACAAGAGTAAATGGAATTTGGGAAAATTATTTATTACCTTTAGAAGATTTTGTTGATAAAGAATATGCAACTACTAATGGTAAAACCTTTGAAAATTCAGTAAGTAAAGCTCTTATTGATTTAGCAAGGCAAGAGGGTGATGGTGTATTAAAAGTTATTCCTTATCAACCTTATGCTTTTGTAGTTATGTATAATAAAGATTTATTTAATAAAGCTGGTATTGCTGATACTCCTAAGACTTGGAGTGAATTTGAGACAGTTTGTGAAAAGTTAAAAGCTAATGGTATTACACCAATTACTCTTGATGATGCATATATGTCAGTATTCTTTGGATATAATATTGCTAGATTAGCAGGAGAAGAAAGATGCTTAGAAATGGCAGCAAATGAAGATTTTAATGATCCATCTGTCTTAAAGTTTGGACAAATTTGGCAAGATTTCTCTGAAAAAGGATATATGAGTAGAAAAGCTGCATCTTATATTTTCCCAGCTGCTCAAATTGAAGAAATAGCTAAAGGAAAAACTGCAATGTATTTAAATGGTACTTGGTTGCCTAATGAAATTAAAGCTAGTGCTCCTAATTTAAATTGGGGATCTTTTGCTTGGCCTGAAATGGATCCAAATAGCCCAACTGGTATTGAAACAAACAATTATGGTGCACAAAGTTTTGCAATAAATAAAAATTCTAAGGTTGCTAAAGAAGCTTTTGAATTTATTGTATACATGACAACTGGTGAATGGGATAGTGTATTAGCACAATCTACTTTAGGTGTTCCAATGGGTAATGATAGTTCTTGGCCAGATCAAACAGTTGAAGCAAAAACAATTATTGATAATACAACTAATTGGATGACCTGGGCTTGTGGTATGGAAGCTAGTGGAAACCTCACTAGTAAAATTAAAGAAAATTTTAAACAATTGATAGCAGGTACCATTGATGCTGAAGGCTTTTATAAGGGTATGAACAAATAATAGTAATTAATTATCCTCCCTTTATATATGAGGGAGGGTAAGATTTAAAAGGATTTTTTAATGAAAAAAAATAGAACAATGATTATTATTTTCTTATCACCTGCTATATTTTGTTATCTGTCGGTATTCTTATATCCTTCTCTAAGAACAACTATAATGAGTTTTTATGCGATAGAAGGAGTTGCTGATAGTGTTTCAACTTGGGAATTTAATGGAATAACAAATTACATAAATTTATTTAACACACCAGTATTTAGACAAGCTATGTCAAATATTTTTTCAATTTGGTTTTTTGGTGGTCTTGGAGTAATGATAGTTGCTTTAGTTTTTGCTATTGCCCTTACTAACGGTATGAAAGGTGCAAACTTCTTCAGAAGTGTAATCTATTTACCAAATGTAGTATCAGCTATTGCCATGGGTACTATGTGGATAAATTATGTTTATAATGCAGAATATGGTGTTCTTCATAGACTGTTTGTTGCTCTAAAGATTGATAGTTTAGCTAACGTTCTTTGGACAGGGTCTGGAACTTTATTTTGGTCAATGTTAGTCGCTTACTGTTTTGGTATGGTTGGATATCATATGTTGATTTTTATGGCAAGTATTGAACAAATACCCAAAGATTATACAGAAGAGGCTTTAATAGAAGGTGCGAATGTATTTCAAAGGTTTTTCTATGTAGTATTACCTTTTTTGAGAGGTTGTTTTAGAACGAATATAGTAATGTGGACTGTATTCACAGTTAATTTCTTTGTTTGGGGGCAATTATTTAGTCCGGTTAATTTATCAAATGATACAGTTGCACCTATGAATTATATGTATGAAATTGTTTTTGGAGCCTCTTCTAATGCTGTTACAACTAGAGATAGTGGAGCGGGAGCCGGTATTGGTGTAATTATGATGATAATTGTTATAATTGCCTTTTGGTTAACTAATTTTATAGTTAAGAATGATGATGTTCAGTTGTAATAGGAATGGATATGAAATTAAGTAAAATAAAAAAGACACAATTAAAATTAATTCCTGGTTATATTATTATATTAATATGGGTGATTTTCACATTTATGCTAATTGGTTGGGTTGTATTTGCGTCCTTTTCTACTAGTATAGAAATCTTTAGTAATGATATGTTTAAATTTGAGAGTGGTTTCCATTTTGAGAACTATGTGAAGGCTTGGAAAACACAACGTGTTTCAGTCTTCTTTATGAATTCTTTATTATATACAGTGGTTTCTTGTACTTCAGTATTATTAATAAGTGCTCCAGCAGCATATGTTTTAAGTAGGTTTAAGTTTAAATTCAATGCTTTAATTCAAAACCTTATAGTTGCAGGAATGGGCATTCCAATCGTAATGATAGTATTACCATTGTTTGGCATGGTAACTAAACTAAGATTAACAAATAATCGATTTTTCTTGATGTATTTATATGTTGCTATAACACTACCTTTTACTGTGTTCTTTTTATTATCATTTTTCAAAAGTTTAAGTAATACATATGAAGAAGCAGCTGCTATTGATGGATGTTCTCCTATGAGAACCTTTTGGCAAATAATGTTGCCTTTAGTTCAACCAGGATTAATAACCGTAACCATATTTAATTTTATTACAATATGGAATGAATATTTTATGTCTATGATTTTTGCAAATAAAACAAAAGTTAGACCTGTAGCAGTTGGATTATTTAATATGATCCAATCCATGAGATATACAGGCGATTGGGGTGGTATGTTTGCCTCCGTTGTAATAGTTTTTTTGCCAACCTTCATTCTATACATATTTTTGTCTAAGAGAATTATTCAGGGTGTTACTACTGGTGCAATAAAAGGGTAAAAAGAAAGTTTTAATCTATTAATAAAAATTAATAAAATTCCTCATCTTTTTTGAGGTTAGTTAAAGTGTGAATATTTAAGGAGAAAAAATATGGATAAAGATGAAATTTTGACGAAAGTAATTTCTAAATTTAAAATTGAAGGGGTATGTAATGAATTAAAAGCTAATACAGAAGGGCATATCAACACAACTTATATCTCAACTTTTGATAACAATGGAGTAATTCAAAAATATACTCATCAAAAAATTAACAATCATGTTTTTACTAAGCCCTATGAAGTTATGGAGAATATTAATTCTATAACAAATCATATAAGTAAAAAATTAGAAGCAGAAGGTCTAGATCCAAATAGAGGATGCTTGCAAATAGTAAAAACTAAAGATGATGAGTTAGTATATTTTTCTGAAGATATGGGATATTGGAGAACTTATAAATACATAGATGATGTTAAGACTTTTTCTACCATTGATAGTCCCTCTTCTGCAAGATTATTAGGGGAGTCTATTGGTAAATTTCAACTGCAGTTATCAGATTTTGATGGTAAACAATTATATGAAACTATTTATCATTTTCATGATATGAGAATGAGATATGATCAATTAAAAGCTTCAATTAAAGTAAATTATAATAATAGAATTGATTTAGTAAAAGATGAGTTGGCCTTTTTAGATAAAAATAGAGAAAGGGGTTTCATCATTTGGGATGCTTTTAGTAATGGTATTGTTCCCAATAGAGTTACACACAATGATACTAAAATGAATAATGTGTTATTTAGTCTAGATGGCAAAGAATCTGTTTGTGTTATTGATTTGGATACAGTTATGCCAGGAACAATTCTATTTGATACTGGAGATATGATTAGAACCGCTACTGCTACCGCAGAAGAAGATGAACTAGATTTAAATAAAATGAGCTGTAATGAAAAACTTCATAAAGCTTTAATTGAAGGATATCTTTCTAAAGCTTCTTTTTTAACTGATAAAGAGAGATCTTTACTTGTGGAATCAGGTAGAACTATTACTCAAATTATGGCTGTAAGATTTTTAGCTGATTTTTTAAATGGTGATACTTATTATCATATTGAAAGGGTAAATCATAATCTTGATAGAGCTAGAACTCAAATTAAGTTAATGCAAGATATGGATTTAAAATGGGAAGAATTAAATAAGGTGTTAGACTAAAAATAATATTATTTATTTAAGAGAATTATGAAAACAGAAAAGTTTATATAACTTAGTTTACTTTAAAAAACTGTAAATAAAAGGAGTTTATAATGTGTAAAATTACAAAAAGTGTTTTTGTAGCTAAAGCTGCTTTACCAAAGGGTGAAAATGTTTTACCAAGATTTAGAGACCCAAAGCATGATAGCAATGTTTGTGTACGAGATGGTGTAGATGAGAAATACACTAAGTTGATGGGTTTGGACTGTGGAAGAAGGATATTACCATATACTCAGATTGATAAATATGATAGGCAAAGAAAAGATACTCAAATTCCTTCAATTGTTATTGAAAATAGTAAACTTAAAGCAACCTTTCTCCCAACTCTAGGAGCTAGATTAATATCTTTAGTTGATAAAGAAAATGATAAAGAGTTACTTTATTGTAACACTGGTATTCAAGTAGCAAATTTAGGAATTACTGATGCTTGGTTTGCTGGAGGTATTGAATGGAATATAGGTCAATATGGTCATACTTTTAATTCATCTAGTAATGTTTTTGCATCTGTTCAACAGGGGAGCGATGGGGAAGATTTTTTAAGATTTTACGATTATGAAAGATGTAAAGGACTATGGTGGAATCTTGATTTTCATTTACCAAAAGATTCTTCACTACTATATGCTCACGTAGATATTCATAATTTATATGAAGAGAAAACATCAATGTATTATTGGACTAATATAGCTGTTGAACTAACTGATTCAACTAGAGTTTTTGCTGCAGATGAAAACGCTATTTATTTAGACCCTTTTGCTCCAGAAGGTAGTAGAAGATATGGTCAAATGCATCTTCCTGATATAGAGATATATCCTGGATTAGATGCTTCATATCCAAAAAGATTTGAGTATTCAAATGAATATTTTTTTACTTGTGATGAATCTAAAATGCCATGGGAATCTGCTATTGAAAAAGATGGAACTGGATTTTTTGAAGCATCAACGCCTTTATTAGCTTATAGAAAAATGTTCTGTTGGGGAAATCATAAGGGTGGTAAACATTGGCAACGATTCCTTGCTCCTGAATTAGGAGATAGAGAATATGTTGAAATCCAAGGAGGCTTAGCAGCAAGTCAACTTCACGGTATGTATATTGATGGTAAAAGTACTATGTCTTGGACTCAAGCATTTGGTGCTATAAAAGTTAATCCTCAAAAAGCACATAGAGTTGATTTTCACGTTTCAAATGAATATGTTTCAAGCCAAGTTTATAATCGCATAGATCATGAACAACTAGCACTTTTAGATAAACAATTTGAAATGGATGCTAAAGTTGAACCTAGAGAAATTTTGCAAAAAGCAACAGGTTGGGGATATTTAGAAAAAATGTTAAGAGGAATAACACCACCTCCTGCTTTTAAATTTGATAGATCCGATGTTACTAAAAACGAAGAACCATGGTTAAAACTAATTGAAAAAGATATTTTACCACTATCAAGTAAAGAGTCCTTACCTTTCCATGTAGTTGTAAATGAGAAATGGAGTAATAAATTACAAGAAGCTATATCTAAATCATCGGATTTAGAACAAATTGCCACCCTTAAACATTATTTAGGAATAGCTCTTTTAGAGCAAGAAAAAGAAGTTGAAGCAATGCAATGTTGGTATGATGTAATGAATACTTATCCAAATGTGTGGACAGCTCGAAACTTAGCAGTATTTGAAAATAGGCGAGGGGCTGTTAACTTTGCTAAAGCTTGGTATAAGAAAGCATTAGATTTACCTGGTTTTTATACTGATGTTTCTCTCCCTGAAGAATATCTAAAATTCTTAGTAGATAATGAATTTTTTGATGAAGCTTTAGAATATTTTAATTTATTACCAAAAAAATATGTTGAAATTGATGATGTTATTGCTCTAAATAGAGCTATTATAGCAGCTCATTTTGATGATGCTGATACAATTAAAAAGTTAGTTATTGATAGAGGCGTAGCTCATATAAGAGAAGGGGAAGCTCCAATTAATGAATTATGGTACAAATATAATGCAATTCTCTATTCAAAAGAGCATAATGTAGAAATAACTGATGAACTAATTAAAAAAATGGAAAAAGAAAAAATAATCCCATTTGAATTAGACTTTAATATGTATAGCTAATGTGTTTTTATCTAAAAAAATATTGAACCGTTGTATTATGTCAATTAAGACCTACAGCGGTTCTTTTTAATATATAATAAATAATAGATTTTAATGACTATATTATTAGGAAAGTAATAGAATATTTCCTAGTATTATTTTCTGAGATTTTAAGAAGGACTAGTCAAATAGTCTTTGATATCTATTATTAATAATATCAACATATTTATCTTTCAAATCATTGGTGAGAAGTGACTCGTTAATTGTATTAATAATTAGTTGATGTTTACTATTAAAATTATTAAAAATTCTATCTATTTGGACATCTAATAAATTATACCTTTTAGCTAAGTTAATAAAATTTTCTTTTTTTAATTTTCGTTTTATCCCGCCTATACTTAATGCTAATTCGTCACTGTCATTAGTCATTATAAGGGTATTAATTAAATCATAAGCAGGTGTTAGAACATATTTCCCTTTATTTTTATAAATCGAAAAGTTTTTGAGATGCATATCAGAGTTTCCAGTAATAAAACTGAATAAAATGATATTATATAGTTTATAATAATCAAGACCAATATTTTGTGAGTATTGAGAAAGAATTTTACCAACTTGTTCATAGGACGATTTATATTTTTGTTCGGTTAAAACATTTCCTAATTGACAAAAATCTTCCATAGCTATTTTATGATTCTTTGCTCTGTCGATTCTTTTAGTGATATATGCAAGATTATTATTCTCAAGTTTAATTAATCCAAAAGGTATTGTTTCGATTCCACAAATTTTAGCTAAATGCATAGTTAAGTATTCATTTTCACACATCCCGGGATATTCTTTAGTGTTAGTTTTTAATATATATCCATTAGGTAAATTATTTAATGTTAATCTATGATTATTACTATTTTTTTCTAAATGTAATGGGAATTTTTTTAGCACTCCAGTTACAACAGATGAATTGTCAGATTGTGAGGGAAATGCTATTTTATATTTGCTTAAATCAACAGTTGGAATAGTATTAGTTCCAAAAAAATTTTTAATACAACTTTGATGCCATATAGAGCTATCATCTATGAGTTCTTTATTACAACACAAGCATTTATTCATACTTTTCAATCCTAACATTTCCAATACAATCTTTGCAGCAATTTAAGAGTAAGTTCATACGATCCTTTATATTTAGCCTCCAATTTTTTACAAATAAATTTAAGAGCCAACCTTCAGGGATTAACCCATCAAAAAAAGGAAATAGATAGTTTGAAGTATAAGTAATATCCTTATTTGCAAAGGTTAGCGACACGATGGGGCCTTCATAGTCTTTTAAGTAGTTGAATGTATATAGACCTGAATCGTCTTCAGTAAGGATCCCAGCCCCTGTGTCATCAACAAAAACTCTAGCTCTAGTCATTATTTTCTTTCTTTATTTTTACTGGACCAGCAGTTGCTCCAAACATGTATAAGGCTTGATTTACTTTATCGAGCCTTACGGTTGGTTTCCCTTGTTCTAAATCTCTAACAAATTGTAATCCTAAGCCAGATACT
>JBFHGG010000102.1:0-9533 GCA_041583235.1 Halarcobacter sp. | reverse complement strand
TAGTATCAATTTTGATTTATGCAGCAATTTTGCATCTTCATTATATAAAAGGATTATCTAGTAATTTTATTTTTGCTTCATTATCTTTAGTCTCTTACTCTTCAATTATTATGACATATTTTGGAGTAAATTATTACTTAGCAGGTCTTCATTCTTATGCAGCAGGTGACCCAATTCCAATTCCAACATTTGTTCCTATATTAAGTGCTGTAATATTTATAACTATTTTACTTGGATATAAAAACAGAAAAATTATATAATATACAAATTCTTCACAAAAATATAGTAGAATACTCTTATGAAAAAGTTTATTCTACTACTAATTTTTATATTAAGCCCTCTTTTCTCATATAATACTTCTGTAACAGCTATATATGCTATTGGTATTTTTAATGCTTCTGGAAATGGTGAAAATGTACAACATCTAAAAAAAACAAAAGCAGACTATAATGGCATTTGTTACACAAAAGTTTTTGTTGTAGGAAATGCTTTTAATACTAAACCTGAAGTTCGTATAGGAAATTCAATAGGTACCTATCAAAGTACAAAACCAATTTACAGTAATAATACTAAAAAAATAAAAATTGGTGAAGTTATGGTTTTTAAACATTTTAATGTAACAAAAGGTCTTATAAAAGTCTCCTTTAAAAATAGAGTTTTTGATTCAAAAGTTTATGTAAAATAATTCTATAAGAAAGATTTATTTAGAAATTATATTTTACCTTTAACCAAGAAAATCTATCTACAAGTTTACTCCCAAACTCACTTGTTTCATCACCAAAGAATTTTGATATTGAAAAGTCTATCTCAAAGTTTTTAAATCCAGTGTATATAATTCCTAAACTATTTTGATGTGAATTATCTTGAAGATTTAAACTATTTTTATAATAAATACTAGAGTATAAAAAATCATAGGGTTCTTTTTGTGTAAATTTATTTATAAAATATTTCTTATCCCAAAAAGAACTATCTTTTGATAATTGATTATTTCTATAAAAATATTCACTAATAATTGTTAACTCAGACTCTGTTAAATATTTAATTCCCAAAAGATATGAATAATCATCACTATCATCTATTGCAAACTCTCCATGAATTTCAAAATTTGTTTCTAAATTTGTTGAAAAGTCAAAAGCATATTTATTTGATGCTTCATCTGAATAAAAATATGCTAGGTCAATATCAATATCTTTATATAAAAAATATGCCTTTAAAGCTAAGATATTTGAATTCCCTTCATATAAGTCTTCATTTATATCTTCATTTGTTTTTAAATATGAAATATCAAAAGAAAAGTTCTGAAGTGAGCTTTTATAAACTTTATTATATTTATAATTAATTTGAGTAAAGCCCTCTTTTGTAAGTTCAGGATCATTGGGATCTTTTTTTCTATCAATAAAAGCTATTGGATTAAAAAAATATCCTTTCCCCCAGTTTGCAGTTTTCTTTCCTAAATTTATTTGATGGTTTGAATTATATTTATAATTTATAAAAGCCTCATTTAAAGAAAAACTATCGCTTTCTTGCTTATCAATATTTTCATAATATGCCATAAACTCTGTAGTAAAAATAAAATCATCTTTAAAATATTTAAAGTCTAATAATGCACTTGAAAAATAACTTTGCATGTCATACTTGTTTTTTGAAGGATATTTAGATGAATCTGCATTTAATACTTGGTATTTATGTTCTGCTTTTAAATATCCACTATACTCATAAGATTTTGTTTCAACTTCTTTTAAATCATCAAAATTAAACTCATACTCATTTGCATATATAAAGTTTGAAAAAATAAATAAACATAGAAAAGTTTTTTTCATATTTTATCTTCTTAATTCATCAACTTTAGAAAGATTTTCTAAGGTAAAGGCTTCATCACTAAACTCTTTTTCTGTGATTTTCCCATATATCATTATTGATTTATAATCTTTATATAAAGGGCTATTTGTTTCAATAACAGCAGGTCTTATAATTCCATTTCCAAAATCTTTTATATCTTTATAATATAGAGTTTTTATAAGCATTCCTGTTGAACTATAACACTCTATAGTTTTTGGAGTTGTAGTTTTTTTATCAACTGTAATTATTAACTTGTCATATGCAATATTTTCACTTTTGGCTTTTGTTGTTACAATAGTCTCATCATTTTTTTCTTCTTGTGAAACAATATCATACTCGGTTGAAAAATCTAATCTCATAATATCGGAGTTATTAAAAACTCCACCAATTACACTTTGCATAGAAGTTACCCTAATAGCCCGTCCAACATCAGGAAGATATAACCACATATTATCCCCTACTCTTAAAGTAGTTCTTCCTTTTTCAGACTCAGGTTGTAAAAATGCTGAGACCATTTTGTCATTGTCTTTTCTTGCTTGATAAAGTAAAAACTCTTTTTTACTTCCATCAGGTTCAATATTTATTAATTTTTTATAACTTTCACTAGAACCAGGACTTAATTTTTTATCAATTTCTACTAATAAGTTTTCAGCATAAATAATACTAGAACCAAATAATATTAAAGATATAAATAAAACTTTTCCCATAATACTTCTAACACTTTTCATAAACTTCTCCTAATTTGTTCTTAAAGCTTCAACAGGGTCTAAATTTGATGCTTTTATAGCTGGACTAATTGATGCTAATAAAGATATAAAGATAACCACAATACTAACAACTATTACATCTTTTAAAGATAAGATAGGTTTTAAAATAAGATTGCTTTCTTGTCCAAAACTATAAGTTATTTGCATTATATCAAGACCTTGAACAATTATTAAAGATAAGATGGAACCTAAAACAGCACCTAAAATTCCTAAAAGCAAACCTTCCATTAAAAAAAGTTTTACAATAGTTTTAGGAGGTGTTCCCATTGCTGCAATTGTTCCTATCTCTTTTACTCTTTCATATACACTCATAATCATTACATTTAAAATTGAAATTAAAACTATTGAAATAAGAATAATTTGAATACCTAAATTCATAATATCAAGCATTTTAACTATATTATAAAAGGGGCTTAAATTTTTCCAAGTATGTATCTCAAAAACTGGTTTTTCATTTATATTCAATTTTTCTAAAATAGGATGTAATTCTTTTAATGCTAAATCTAAAAACTCATTATCTTTTAATCTAATTACAATCTCACTTACTTCTACATCATTTATTCTTAAAACCTTTTTAGCATCATCAATATGAATATAACCATCCCTTCCTCCTGGACCTGAGATTCTATCAACAGTTGCTGCTACTTTTAGATTAATACCATTTACACTTCCACTTTTATTATTTGCAACTAAAACAACTGTATCACCTTTTTTTACTTTCATTCCACTTGCAACTAATTCAGGAACTATAATTCCACCTTTCTCTAAACTTTCAAAATCTTCAAGTCTATTTTTTAACATAGGTAAAGTTGCAAATTCATCTTTTGGATTTATTGCATTTAGTCTTATATTAGTAGAAGATACAAAATTTGAAAACATTCCACCAAATTTTATTCTATAAGAGTAACTTTGAATATATTTACTTTTATTTAAAAATGTCTCAAGGTATTCTAATTGCTTTTTATTTAGATTTTTATCTAAAGGTAGATTTTCAACTGAAGCTACAAAACCTTTTTTATGTATTTGAATATGACCCATTGCTGAATCGGTAATTTGCCCAATCATATAGTTTTTAAAACTTCCTGCAAGTGCTGTATAAACTAGAACAAAAACAACTCCAAGAGTAATTAAACTAGCAGTTAAAAGTGTTCTTCTATTATTTCTTTTTAAATTTCTATATGAGATTTTAAATATATTTTTCATTTTGATACCTTCTCATCTTTAACTATATTTCCATCAACAAGGGTAATTAATCTATCAACATTTGATACAATCTTCTCATCATGCGTTGCAAAAATAAAAGTTGTATTATGTTCTTTTTGAATTTTTTTCATTAATTCAATAATTAAGTGTGCAGTTTTACTATCTAAGTTTGCAGTTGGCTCATCGGCAAAAACTATTTTGGGATTAGTTACCAAGGCTCTTGCAATTGCAACTCTTTGCATTTGTCCACCTGAAATCTTATCTGGAGTTTTATCTTTTTGATCTAACATTCCAACCTCTTCAAGCAGTTTTAAAATTCTTTTTTTTCTTTCTTCTTCATCCAAATTCTGAATCATAATAAGTGGATACTCAATATTCTCATAAACAGTTAAAACAGGTATTAAGTTGAAACTTTGGAAAATAAAACCAATATTTTCTCCCCTAAAGTTTGCTAATTGTGTTTTATTAAGTTTACTTATATCTTGATTATTTATTTTTAGACTTCCAGAACTTGGAGTATCTAAACAGCCAATCATATTTAAAACAGTAGATTTACCACTTCCACTAGGACCTATAAAAGAGATAAATTCTCCGCTGTCAATCTCGAGAGACAGGTTACTTATCACTGTTAAATCTAATTCTCCAACTTTATAAACTTTTTTAAGATTTTTAACTTCAATCATTCTAAATCCTTCACAGATTTTTATATTTTTATAAACTAAACTTATATGAAATTATATCACTAATTAATATAAATAAAGAGAAGAATTTGAAAAAAAATGTATTTTTGATTTATGTCATGTTTTTATTTTATAAAAACATATATAATCATTTCCATAAAAGAAGTTTAACAGTTTATCTCTCTCCTAACTAATTTAAACATTTACAAGACTTCTTTTTCTTAGTATAAATTTTTTTAAGAGATAGAAAAAGCATCTATCTCTTGTATTTCTTATAAAAATATCAAACTCAAGAAAAAAAGTACTAAAACTGTTGAGCCTATTGGAAAGACTTTTGATAAGGCATGATCTTTTCCTAGCATACCTGAGGCTACTTTAGTTAAAACAAAAAAGAAAGCTATAAGTAATACTGCACCTATTATTTTAGTAATCATATCAAGCTCCTTAAATACAAAGAATTCTTAGCTATGATTTTATTTTATTTTCAATTAATTTAAAAATAAATATTTAATCTATTATTTTTTTTTAAAATACTATACTTTAAATGTTAATTAATAAAATCCAATAAAAAATTATATGATAGATTTATAGATGCAAACTTATCTTTTTCATCTCCTGTATAAACATCAGGATGGTATTTCTTTGCCATAATTCTATATTGTTTTTTTATACTTGACTTACTTAAACTCTTAGGATTAAGATTCTCTTCAAATAAATTTAATATATGTTTTTTAGATATATCATCTTTAGAATAAGATCCCTCTCCAAACTGTTTTTCAAACTCTTCTTTCTCTTTTTGTTTATTAATTTGATTTATTATAAAAGTATAAAATATATTGTTTAAAAGTAAAATAGCAACAAATGCAATAGAAAAAAGTAAAGATAAAAATATCCAATTAGCTATAAAGATAAAAAGCGAAAAGGTATTAATTCTTTTTAATATCTTTACTTGCTTTTGCTTTACTATTAACATTTGAGGATTAAAGTATCGTATTATTATTACTATTTGTACAAATAATAATATATAAATTAAAGTATTTATAGAAAAACTATCTATTTTTATATCAAAATACAATAAGTAAAGAGAAAGAAAAGAGGTAAAAATAAAAATTGAGTGCAATTTATTAGAAAAATTATCCATTTTTTTATTTGGAACTCTATTTTTTCTAATAAAAATCTTTTTTAAAATTACAAAGATTATGGAGAAAAATATTTTAATTACTTTTTTTATCATATATTATATTAACTTTTTTATTGATTTTTTATTGGTAGATATTTAAAATATCTACCACTTTTTTACATATATTTTTTTAGAACTTCTGGAATACTTACACTTCCATCTTCATTTTGATAGTTTTCCATAATTGCAAGAAGAGTTCTTCCTACTGCAAGTGATGAACCATTTAAAGTATGTGTTAAGAGATTCTTTTTCCCTTCTTTATATCTAATTTTAGCTCGTCTTGATTGGAACTCTTTTGTATTAGAGATTGAAGATATTTCTCTATACTTATTTTGTCCAGGTAACCAAACTTCTAAATCAATAGTTGTTGCTGCTGAGAAACCTAAATCTCCTGTACATAATTGAACTTTTTGATGAGATAAACCTAAAGAAGTTAATAAATCACTTGCACAAGATACCATTTTTTCAAATACTTCTTGTGATTGCTCAGGTTTTGTAATTGCTACCATTTCAACTTTATCAAATTGATGTTGTCTAATTAATCCTCTTGTATCACGACCAGCGCTTCCTGCTTCTTTTCTAAAACATGGAGTGTAAGAAGTTAATAACATAGGTAAATCATCTGAAGCTAAAATTTCATCATTAACTAAGTTTGTTAATTGAACTTCTGCTGTTGGAATCAAATATAAGTCTTCGCCCTCAATCTTAAATAAATCATCTTCAAATTTTGGAAGTTGACCTGTTCCTTGAAGTGCATTTGAATTTGCCATAAAGGGAACATACCACTCTTCAAAACCTCTTTGTCTATTAAAATCAAGCATATAATTAATAAGTGCTCTTTCCATTCTAGCACCATCACCTTTAAGTGCTGCAAATCTAGATTTAGCTAATTTAACACCTCTTTCAAAGTCAATCCAACCATTATCTAAATCCCAATGCTCTTTTGCTTCAAAAGAAAACTCTGGTTTTTCACCAATAATTTCTAATACAATATTTTCATTTTCATCAGCACCATCAGGAACACAATCATCAGGAAGATTTGGAACACCAAGAGCAATATCATTTAAACTCTGTTCAATTACCCTAACTTCATCTTCTAAAGTTTGTTTTGAAGATTTTAAAGCATTAATATTTGCTTGTAAAGGTGCAATATCAAGACCCTCTTTTTTATATCTTCCAAACTCTTTTGATAATTTATTTTGTTCAGCTGTTACATTTTCCATTTCATGTCTTTTTTCTTTTGCATTTGCTGAAATAACTTTTAAATTATCTAATGTTTCTTGTGCAACACCTTTTCTTTTAAGTGCTTTTGCCATAGTTTCAAAATCTTTTTGTAGCTCTCTTACATCAATCATTTTAATCTTTCTTCTAAATTTTTCGCAATTATATCTAAAATTAACTTTTTAGTATTTTATAATAAAAATTATACTAGAGTATGTTATTATCTTATTATGAAAGTTTTATGGATGAAATACAAATTTTTTACAGTAACAGTACCAATTATTCTATTGATTGTAGGCGCTTTTTATTTTACGGCACAGTTTATACAACCAAGCCCTAAAAAGGAGATCACAATAGCTACAGGTTCTAAAACAGGTAACTATTATAAAACAGCATTAGAGTATAAAAAACTTCTTGAAATTGAAAAAGTAAAAGTAAATATAATCACATCAGCTGGTTCAATTGAAAATATTGAACTTCTAAAAGAAAAAAAAGCTGATATAGCTTTTTTACAAAATGGAACTATATCTAATGAAGAAGCACAAGGAATAAGCTCTTTAGCCTCTATTTATTATGAACCCTTATGGGTTTTTTATAAAAATGATGGTTATTCTATTGATTATATTATTCAATTAATTACAAAAAAAATCTCAATTGGTAAAGAAGGAAGTGGAACAAGAGATTTAGCATCTAATATATTAAAAGATAATGGTATTACAAATGAGAACTCTACAATCTTAGATTATGAATCAGGTAAAGCAAAAGATGAATTAATTAAGGGTAATATTGATGCAATGTTTGTTGTCTCTTCACATAATTCGGATATAGTTAAAGAATTATTAGCAGACCCAAAAATAAATGTTCTTAGTTTTAAAAGAGCAAAAGCATATAGTAGAAAATATACTTTTTTAGAGACTCTAAATTTATATGAAGGAACATTAGATTTATATAAAAACCTTCCTGAAGAGAATATAAGCTTACTAACAACAACAGCAAACCTAGTAATTAACGAAGGTTTTTCAGAAGAATTAACAAGACTTTTTTTAAAAAAAGTAAAAGAAGTTCATAATAAAAAAGATCTTTTTGCAAGTCCAGGACAATTTCCAAATACGGATAATATGGTTTTAGAATTAAATGAAGAAGCAAAAAGATATTTTCAAAATGGAGATACATGGTTAGAAAAAATATTCCCTTTTTGGATAGCTTCAAATATTGATAGACTTAAACTTTTAATTATTCCACTTTTAACTCTGCTTTTCCCTCTTTTTAAAGGATTCTTTCCTTTGTATAATTGGTCAATGAGATCAAAAATTTATAGATGGTATGATGAAATTAGAAAAATAGATAATGAAATTGAATTGTTATCAACTAAAGAATTAAAAGAAGAGTTAGAAAAAATTGAAAAGTTGAGAATTGAGATTTCCAAAGAGACAAAAGTTCCTCTTTCATTTATGGGTGAATATTATAATCTTCAACTACATATTGACCATGTAAAATATAGATTAAAAAAATTATTATAAAAAATTTTATTTAACTATTCCTTATATCAAATTAGGGTATAATTCCGCAAAATTTAAAAAGCTTTAGAATTAAAGCCCTTTAAAAAAGGAATAAGATTTGAGAATATTATCGGGAATTCAACCCTCAGGTACAATACATATTGGTAACTATTTTGGAATGATTAAAAAAATGGTTGAAGCACAAAATGATGGTGAATTATTTGCATTTATTGCTTCATATCATGCATTGACAACTGTAAAAGAAAAAGAGCTTTTAGAAAAAAACATCTTTGAAGCAGCAGTAAACTTTTTAGCTCTTGGAATGGATCCAGAAAAATCAACTTTTTGGGTACAAAGTGATGTAAAAGAGGTTCTTGAGCTTTATTGGATTTTATCAAATCAAACTTCTATGGGGCTATTAGAGCGTGCTCACTCTTATAAAGATAAAACAGCGCGTGGAATTGGAGCAAATCATGGATTATTTTCATATCCTGTTTTAATGGCTGCTGATATTTTATTATATGATTCAAATATTGTTCCTGTTGGAAAAGATCAAATTCAACATGTTGAAATGACAAGAGATATTGCTACATCATTTAACAATACTTATGGAGATATTTTAGTAATGCCTGAATCAAAAGTTGATGAAGAAGTTGCAACAGTTCCAGGAACTGATGGAGCTAAAATGTCAAAATCATATGGAAATACTATTGATATGTTTGGAAGTAAAAAAGGTGTTAAAAAACAAGTGATGGGAATTGTTACAGATTCAAAAGAGCTTGATGATGTAAAAGATTATACTACTTGTAATGTTTATAAACTTTGTGAACTGTTTATGAGTGAAGATGAATTAAAACAAATGCAAGAAAGATATGCAACACCAGGTGAAGGTTATGGACATTTTAAACTTTCACTTCTTGAGAAAATAAATGAACACTTTGAACCTTATACACAAAGAAGAGAGCATTTATTAAATAACCCAAAAGAAGTAAAAGAGATTTTGGATTTTGGTGCTAATAAAGCTAGAAAAATAGCCTCAGCTAAAATGGAAATTATTAGAAATGCGGTAGGATTATAATCCTACTTGCATATTATATAAATTCATTATTAAAATACTTCAATAACTCTATCACTATTTTGTGAT
>JBFHGG010000101.1:0-9571 GCA_041583235.1 Halarcobacter sp. | reverse complement strand
GTTAATTGTGCTAGTATATTTATCCAGAAAGGAAAAAAACTTGTTTATTATTAACCTTTGTGAGAGCTATGAGTTTTAATGAACTCGTTCTTATTTTAACTAATTGAACGATAAATGTATTATACGAAGGAAAAATATGAATATATTTGTCAAAATTACAACACTCTTAAGTGGTCTTCTTTTAATAAGATTTGTTTTATCAAAGTTTTTTGCATGGCCAGTTTCTGTCCAGGCTTTTATAGAAATGGCTAAACCTCTAGGAATAGATCCCACTTTTTTTAGACTATTTACAGGAGTTATTATACTTATAGCTTGTTTAGGTTTTTTGATCAGTTTTTATCTATTATTAAGAAGAAAAGTAAAGAATCAATCTAAAGAATTAATTTATACAGTATTTTTCTATTTATATGGAATAGGTGCAATGTCAGGTGCTTTATTAGCAGAGTTTATTCTTAGAGATGAACCTAAGATACTACTTGTGATTATCGCTCTTTTTATTGTAATAACATCAATTATAAATTTAATTTATCTAAGGAAATATGATATTTTAGGTTCTCTTAAAAGTTTATCGTGTTCAAAGTGATAAGCTAATATAAATCCTCATTTTAGAGGATTTATGTAGTTTTTATGCTATTCTGATTTTCACTGGCTATTACATCTTTAATATCTGCACTGTGTACTTTGATACAAATATCATTTAACTTAAATGCAATTGTTGGGTTCCCTAGCCTTTCACCTTGAGCCTTGGGTTCAGAGCGTTTTATCTTAATATTAGGATTTTCAGTTAATGCAGCTTTAATTTGTGGATTGACAGTATTTAGTGTTAACTCTAATTCATCTATTGTTGTTGCATTACCAGGTAAGACTAATTCTATATGTTCCCAACCCTGCTTTGAGTAATATTTACTTGGGAAAGGTAATTCGATACACTGAATTTTCCACTCCCCCAGTAGCAAAGGAACATCTAGCGCAATAATATAAATAGGTCGCCCGTTAATTAGACTATCTGAAATTACTTCTCCTTTCTCTTTCCATTTCTCAAGTAGCCTCTGAGCTGTTGTTGTTTCATTTACTCGTAAAGCCACATGATCACAAACCAATCTCAAGTCTGCAAATCCTAATTGTTTAGCAAAACTTAATATGGCTTGAGAGAAGTCTGCCCATTGATATTCAAGCTGCTGATATTTCAAAGTAATTCCTTAATTATTATTTGTAAGAATAATATAACTCTTTTCTTTGAATTCAAAGTAGTATTAATCTCTATTATTGAAATACAATTATACACCCTAATGAGTTAAATCTTAAAAGTAGAGATTCAGTCCTTTGGTGTAGTTTTTTATTTTGATATTCTAATTCTATAAATTGGAGGTATCTCATTACCTGTCAGTTTTTAAACCTCTTCATTTGGTAAATTTTGTATTGCATTGAATATTTTTTTATAGACAAAGAAGTTGATTTTTTAATGAATGCAAGAAGAAGTTACTTTATATGCAGATTACATTTATAAGGTACTTTATCAATAAGTTTACCTATTTCCTGCTAGACTTATTATCATACATACATATTTAAATCTATTTTATTTGTTATAAAAAAAATAAAAGAGAAGTTTACTATTTATTATAAGTAAATATCTTATCAATGTATTTTTTTTGCCTCATTCCTACTAGAATTCTAGTGACATACTCTTTTTCTTCTAAAAATTTTAAGGCACTTTTATCCATAGGTTCAGGGATATAAAGCTCTTTTGATATTTCAGTTGAAATTTTATGTTTAATATTACTTTTATAACTTTCAATAAATTTATTAAAAATTGTAAAATATTTAGGATCTAGATTTACATTTTTTACAAGATATGGGATTACTTGATATTCAATAATATCATCAACATCTCCCGCCCATCTATATTCATCTTCTATATTTATTATTTGATTTATAAGATCTTGCAAGGCTTGATTTGGAACTTCTTTAATTTCTCTTAAAAGTATTTCATACTTTTCATCTTTTTCATAAGAGGCTAATCTAATCATTTTATCACCTTTAAAAGAGTTTAGAGGTCTATTTATATGAATTTCTAGTCCATTTTTATGTGCCCAAATAGCAGTTTTTTCTCCTTGTAACTCATATAAATTCATTGGAAGTTGTATTACTTTTAGATTATGTTTCTCTCCTGCAATTTCTTTTGCATAATCAATTAAATGTTTGTACTCTAAAAAATGTATATCATCATATGATTTTGAAAAAGAGTTTGAACTAATTCCGTAAGCTCTTATTTTTCCTTCTTTTACTTTTTCTTCAAGTAAAACAAAAGCTTTTTTAATTCTTTCTTGCATAATCTTTTGGAATTTTATTATCTCATTATAGTGAGTATCTTTTTTTATCTCTTTCATTAAATAATACTCAGGGTTATGAAGTAAATAAACATCAATATAATCACTTTCTAATCTTTGTAATGACCTCTCTATTTGATCACTTAAAAAGTCTGGATGAATGCTATGGTAACAATGTTCATCATATATAACTAAATCTTCAACTTCTTGAAACTCTTTTACTCTTTTTAGGTTTACACCTTGAATATATCCACCTTTTGAAACAATAGTAAAATCACTTCTATTTCTATTTTTTAAAACCTGTGCTATTAGTTTTTCAGCTTCACCATGCATATAATTTGAGGAAGTATCTATATTAGTGATTCCATTATCTAGAGCATAATTTAAAGCATCTTTATGAACAGGATTTTGATATGTTGTACGATAAGTTCCAAATGAGTATTTTGATAGCATTAATAACCTTTTTTAAATAATAGTAATTATATACAAAAATATGTTTTAAACAATTGATTATATGTATACTATTATTATAATTTAGCCATAGATTTAATTAATATTTATATTATTTATTTTAAAAGATTAAATTATATACAGAAAAAAAGAATTATTTCTCATATTTTTTATATATTAAATATTATGGAGATTTATTGTGAACTATACTAATTTAGATGTTTTATGGATTTTATTAAGTGCATTTTTAGTGTTTATGATGCAATTAGGTTTTTCTTTTATTGAAACAGGAACTGTTCGTTCGAAAAATACAATAAATGTTGCAATGAAAAATCTTATCGATTCAATTTTTGGTGTGATTTTCTTTTGGCTTATTGGTTTTGGAATTATGTTTGGAACTGATAGTTTTGGCTTATTTGGAATTGATAATTATGCAATTGATGGTTCAAACCTTTATCAAAATGCTTTTTTCTTTTTTCAAGCAATGTTTGCAGCAACAGCAATAACAATTGTTTCAGGAGCGGTAGCTGAAAGAATAAAATTTAATGGCTACTTAGTAATTTCTATTATAGTTACAGCTCTTATTTATCCTATTTTTGGACACTGGTCTTGGAATGAAAATGGGTGGCTTATGGAGATGGGATTTACTGACTTTGCAGGTTCAACAGTTGTTCATTCAGTTGGTGCATGGGTTGGGTTAGCCGGAACAATCATATTAGGTCCTAGACTTGGGAAGTTCAAAAAATCAACAGTAAAATATTTTACTCCAAGCAATTATAATATGATAGTTTTTGGTGTGTTAATACTAATATTTGCTTGGTTTGGATTTAATGGTGGAAGTTTACTAAAGTTTGATATGGAAGTTACAAGGATTCTTTTAAATACTCTTATATCTGCTAGTTTTGGTGGATTAGCAGGGTGGATTATAAGTGTTCTTTATAAAGAAAAAGTTAGCATTGAAATATTTTCTTTTGGAATTATCTCTGGGCTTGTAGGTATTACAGCAGGTTGTAATAGTTTTGATACTTTAACATCAGCATTTATTGGTTTTTCATCTGCATTTATAATGCATTTTAGTGATTTACTATTATCAAAAAAATTTCATATTGATGATCCTTTGAGCGTAGTAAGTATTCATGGTATTGTTGGGGCATGGGGTACATTATGTGTTGGTTTTTTTGCAGAGCTAAATGGTGGTTTAACGAGATTAGATTTTATTCAAGTTCAATTACTTGGAATATTTGTAGCATTTTTATTTTCATTTACTTTAGGACTTCTTCTTTTTTATTTTCTTTATAAAATAAATCTTTTGCGGGTATCCAAAAAACATGAAGTTATAGGTTTAAATGTTAGTGAACATGATGCTAAAATGCCTTGGGTTGATACTATTGAAAGCATTGTAGGAATAATGAAATCAGGAAATTTTTCAAAAAAAATACATGAAGAAAAATTTACAGAAGTGGGAATGGTCGCAAAGTTTTTCAACTATCTTTTAGATATTTTAAGACAAAAACAAATTGATTTAACAAATATAAATATAAAACTTAAAACTAAATCTGAAATTGATCCTTTGACTAAAATATTAAATAGAAGAGCATTTAAAGAAAGACTTGGAAGTAGAAATCTATTTTTAAGTGGTTTCTCAATTATTATTATTGATATAGATAAATTTAAAAATATAAATGATACTTATGGACATAATATTGGAGATAGCGTTTTAATAGAATTATCTCAAATTGTTAAAAAATCTATTAGAAAAAGAGATGTTTTTGCAAGATGGGGAGGAGAAGAGTTTATTTTATTGACTTTTGCTGAAAATGCAGAAGTTGCCGAGCGTATTGCTGAGAAAATTAGAATTGAGATTGAGAAATTTAATTTTACTAGTGTAAATAATATTACAGCCTCTTTTGGAGTATGCTCTCCTAGAAGTGAAAAAGAAACTTTTGAGGAAGTATTTGAAAAAGCTGATAAGTCATTATATCAAGCTAAAGAGTTAGGACGAAATAGAGTTTGTACTTGGTAAAGAAAAATTATATTTAATAATTCTTTGAAAATTGTTTAACTTGAAAAAGTATTTAATGTGATAAATAATATAATACTTTAAAAAAGAGATTTAATGCCTAAATTATTTAAAAACTTTATAATCATTGGTTCTATTTTAATATTAATTTTGTTGATTTTAGATTTTACTTTTTTATGGATAGCTATTATTTTTATTGCTCTTGTTTTATTAGGACTTTATGATCTTAGGCAAACAAAGCACTCTTTATGGCGAAATTTTCCTGTTATTGGAAGAATAAGATGGGTTTTAGAAGAGCTAAGACCTCCAATTAGGCAATATTTTATAGAATCAGATATTGATGGTGTTCCTATAAATAGACAAGATAGATCAGTTGTTTACAGACGTTCAAAAAAACTAATGAGTACAATTCCTTTTGGTACAAAAGGAGATGTATATAAAGCAGGATATGAATGGGTTGGACACTCTTTAAAAGCTTTAAAATCACATGACTTAGAACAGAGTCCAAGAATACTTATTGGAGGAGTTACTTGTAAAAAACCTTATTCTTCTTCTATTTTAAATATTTCTGCAATGAGTTTTGGAGCTCTTAGTGCAAATGCTGTTATGGCTTTAGGTCATGGAGCAAAAATAGGAAACTTTGCCTTAAATACAGGAGAGGGAGGATTAAGTAGATATCATTTACTTACAAATTGTGATTTAATTTGGCAGATTGGAACGGGATATTTTGGATGCAGAAATGAAGATGGAACATTTAATGCTAAAAAATTTGAAGAAAAAGCAAAAAAAGAAAATGTAAAAATGATAGAGATAAAACTTTCTCAAGGTGCAAAGCCAGGGCATGGTGGTATCTTACCTGCATATAAAAATACAGCAGAAATTGCAGAAATTAGAGGAGTAAAAGCAAATACTAGGGTTGATTCTCCTCCCATTCATAGTTCTTTTTCAGAAGTAAAAGGTTTACTAAAATTTGTAAAAGAGTTAAGAGATTTAAGTGAAGGAAAACCTGTTGGTTTTAAACTTTGTATAGGAAGAAAAGAGGAGTTTATAGAACTTTGTAAAGCTATGATAGAACTTAATATTAAGCCTGATTTTATAAGTGTTGATGGAGGAGAAGGTGGAACAGGAGCCGCTCCTCTTGAATATACAAATTCAGTAGGAATGCCTCTACGAGAAGCCTTAGTATTTGTTGTAGATTCTTTAATAGGGTTTGATTTAAAAAAAGATATAAAAGTTGTAGCTTCTGGAAAAATTTTAAATGGTATGAATATTACAAAAGCCTTAGCTTTAGGAGCTGATTTATGCGCAAGTGCTAGAGGCATGATGCTAAGTTTAGGTTGTATTCAAGCTTTGCAATGTCACAAAAATACATGTCCTACCGGAGTTGCCACCCAAAATCCACGATTAGCAAAAGGTTTAGTAGCAGAAGATAAAAAACAAAGAGTTGCTAATTTTCATAGTGGAACTGTTGAAAGTTTTGTAGAAATATTAGCAAGTGCAGGTTTAGATGATTGTAATAAACTTGATAGAACACATGTTTTTAGGAGGTTAGATCAAATAACTTACAAAAGATATGATGAATTATATGAACCTATGAGAGTTGGAGATCTACTTAATTATCCTTATCCTGAAAGTTTTGAAAGGTTTATAAAATAGTGAATAATGAGTTAATAAGTGAATTTGGATATAAAATAATTGTAAAAGAGTTTAAAAATCTTTTAGAAAAAGAAAAACCATTTTGGGTAAAAGAAAAAGAAATAGCAGCTGCACATGGAGATAGAAGTGAAAATGCTGAATATATTTCAGCTAAAGAGATGTTAAGAAATATTGATAAAAGATTAAGATTTTTAAATAATATTATTAACAATTCAGATGTAATTGATACAATGAAGTTACCTCATAAAAAAGTTAATTTTGGTTCAGAAATTAAACTTTTAGATTTGGAAAGAGAAACTGAAAAAACATATATAATAGTTGGCACTAAAGAGACAAATCCAAATGAAAATAAAATATCTAATAAGTCACCTTTAGGAATAGTTTTGCTAGGGAAAGAGTTAAATGAAGAGTTTGAATTTAAAATTAACAATCAAGTTTTTGAATATGAAGTTATTTCAATAAAAATGCATGAGTTTAAATAATATGAAAATTAGTGATTTAGAATTAATTATATTAGATAATATAAAAAATAAAAATAGAGAGTTTAAAAGAGTTTTTCATGGACGTGGAAATTTCTATGATAGTTTTAACTCTTTAACAGTAGATAGTATAGATAAAATTTTATTTGTTTGTTTTTTTGAAGAGTTTGACCTAGAAAATGAATTAATCTCTTTATTCTCAAATATTGTTGAAACCCAAGATTATAATACTTTGATACTTCAAAGAAGATATCTGTCTAAGGCTCCAACAGAAGTTCTAATAGGTAAAGTAAAAGAAGATAATTTTCTTATAGAAAATGATTTGAAATATAATATCTCTTTTTCAAATAAGAATATTGGAATATTTCCTGATATGAAAATAGGAAGAGAATATATAAACTCTATTTCAAAAGATAAAAATATATTAAATCTTTTTTCATATACTTGTGCTTTCTCAGTTTCAGCTATTTCTTCTGGTGCTAAGATGGTTGTAAATGTAGATATGTCAAAAGGTGCCTTAACAACAGGTAGAGAAAATCATAGAATTAATAATTTAGATACAAAAAAAGTTAAATTTTTGCCTTATAATATTTTAAAATCCTGGAGTAGAATCAAAAAAGATGGGCCTTATGATATTATAATTATTGACCCTCCATCGTTTCAAAAAGGAAGTTTTGCAGCAAGTTCTGATTATGTAAAGATTATAAAAAGGTTAGATCAATTAGCCTCAAAGGATTGTATTGTTTTATCCTGTTTAAATGCTCCTGAACTAAACACTTCTTTTATGTTAAATTTATTTGAAGAGAATGCAAGTGAATTTAAATTTGAAAAAAGATTAGAAAACTTAAATACTTATGCTAGTAATAATGAAGAAAAAAGTTTGAAAAATCTTGTTTTTAAAAGGTATTTAAATGATTAATCAAAAAACATGTCCTTTATGTAAAAAGCAAAATGAATGTCAAGTTAATACTTCTAGTAATTGTTGGTGTAATGATATTAAAATACCAAATGCCTTACTAAAACTTGTGCCAAAAGAGTATTCTGGCAAAACTTGTATTTGTAAGAAATGTGTTCTTAGTTTTATGGATGATGAAGAAAGTTTTATAAAAGATTATTATTTAAAATTTAATTTTTAAAATAAAATTATTTTGCAATTAAAATACAACTTTCGTATAATCTAGCTTAAAAACTTTATTTGCTACAATTCTTAAATTTTAAAATTAGTTTATAGGATTTATTCATGGAAAATAGAAATGGTATCATTGCTAAGTATGTAGATGGTAATTTAGTAATACAAATCTTAATTGGTATTGTATTGGGTGTTGTTGTGGCATTAATTTCAAAGGAATTAGCCATGTCGTTCTCTATTTTGGGAACACTTTTTGTAGGAGCTTTAAAAGCAATTGCTCCAATTTTAGTTTTTGTTTTGGTAGCCACTGCTATTGCAACAAAAGAAGTTGGTGTTCAAACTGGAATGAAGCCAATTGTTATTTTATATTTAATAGGAACATTCTTAGCTGCTTTAGTTGCAGTTATTGCAAGTTTCCTTTTCCCTGTTGAACTTGTACTTATAGACGCAGCTCAAAAAGTTTTAACTCCACCTGATAGTGTTATTGATGTATTAAAAACAGTTTTGTTTAATATGGTTGATAATCCAGTAAATGCCTTACAAACTGGAAACTTTATTGGTATTTTAGTATGGGCTGTTGCTATTGGTTTTGCAATGCATTATAGTTCTGAAGATACAAAAAATGTATTTTTTGATGTATCAACGGGTATTACAAAAATTGTTAAATTTATAATTAAATTAGCGCCTTTTGGTATCTTTGGTTTAGTTGCCAATACCTTTGCTCAAACTGGTTTTGATGCACTTTTAAGTTATTCAAAATTATTATTAGTATTAGTAGGAACTATGCTTTTTATTGCTTTTTTTATTAATCCAATTATTGTATTTATTAAAACAAAAAGAAATCCATATCCATTAATTTTAACTTGTATAAAAGAGAGTGGAATTACTGCATTCTTTACAAGAAGTTCTGCTGCAAATATTCCAGTTAATATGAATCTTTGTAAAAAACTAAATCTTCATGAAGATACTTATTCAATATCTATCCCTTTAGGTGCTACTACAAATATGGCTGGTGCTGCTGTTACTATTACAGTTTTAACCCTAGCTACAGTGCATACTCTTGGTATGAGTATTGATATAGGAACTGCACTTTTACTATCTTTGGTTTCTGCATTAGCTGCTTGTGGTGCTTCAGGAGTTGCAGGTGGTTCTTTATTACTTATTCCTTTAGCTTGTTCATTATTTGGTATTTCAAATGATATTGCACTTCAAGTAGTAGCAATTGGTTTTGTAATTGGAGTGATTCAAGATTCGATGGAAACAGCACTTAACTCCTCTACAGATGTTGTTTTTACAGCAGCTTGTCATAAAGGTGAAGTTACTTTATAATAAGTGATATTATTCTCTTAAAATAACAGATAAAAAGTATATATATTTTTCTTTTTATCTGTTTCTTAAAAAAAATAGTTAAAATCCAAGTTAATTTTATAAATTAGGGATGTAAAAATGATTGAAAAAAATCGCTGGCTAATGGCTCTTTCTGCTGTTGGTGTTCATATTTGTATTGGTT
>JBFHGG010000100.1:0-9620 GCA_041583235.1 Halarcobacter sp. | reverse complement strand
TGACATTGAAGGTATTACTTTGGCTTCTGTTAATTCTAAAGCATTAGACTTAAGAGTTAATAAAGAAAATGCAGTTAAAGTTGCAGCACAGTTTGCTGAGAATTTAAAAGCTGCTGGGATTGATACAGTTGTATTTGATAGAAATGGTTACCTTTATCATGGTGTTATTGCTGCATTTGCAGATTCACTTAGAGATAACGGTATCAAATTATAAGGGTTAATGATGGCAGCAGTTAATAGAGAAGATTTTCAAGAAGCAATCGTTAAAATCGGAAGAGTAACAAAAGTTGTAAAGGGTGGTAGAAGATTCAGATTTACAGCTTTAGTTGTTGTTGGTGATAAAAACGGTACAGTTGGATTTGGTACAGGAAAAGCAAAAGAAGTTCCTGATGCAATTAAGAAAGCTTTAGATGATGCATTCAAATCATTAGTTAAAGTAAATATTAATGGTACAACTATTAATCACGACATTGAACATAAATATAATGCAAGTAAAATTTTATTAAAACCAGCATCTGAAGGTACAGGACTAATTGCAGGTGGTGCAGCTAGACCAGTTCTTGAGCTTTCTGGAGTAAAAGATATTATTGCAAAATCTTTAGGTTCAAACAATCCAAATAACCTTGTACAAGCTACAGTTGAAGCTTTAGCAAGAATCAAAGGATAATCAGATGGTATTAGATAATTTACAACCAGCATCTGGAAGTACAAAAAATGTTAAAAGAGTAGGTAGAGGTCAAGGCTCAGGAATGGGTAAGACATCTACAAGAGGTCAAAAAGGTCAAAAATCTAGATCTGGATACAAAATTAAGAGACATTTTGAAGGTGGTCAACAACCACTTCAAAAAAGACTTCCTAAAATTGGATTCTTTTCAAGAGTAGCAAAACCTTATTCAATCAATGTTGATAAAATTAAGCAAGTGGCAGCACTTGAAGAAATTACAATTGATTCAATTAAAGCTGTTTATAAACTTTCTAAAAGTGTTACAAAAGTTAAATTAATTGGAACAGCTGCTAAAGATTTAGCATCTAAAATTAAAGACGAAAACGTTTCAACTACTGGAAACTAATTATGAGCAAAGATCTGATAAATAAGATTCTTATTACATTAGGTTTTATTTTACTTTACAGGTTACTGGCTTATGTGCCAGTTCCTGGAGTAAATATAGACGTAGTTAAAGAATTCTTCGATTCAAATGCAAATAATGCATTAGGTCTTGTTAATATGTTTAGTGGTAATGCAGTTGAAAGACTTTCTATTATCTCTTTAGGTATTATGCCTTACATTACAGCTTCAATTATTATGGAGCTTCTAGCCGCAACTTTCCCAGCACTTGGTAAAATGAAAAAAGAAAGAGATGGGATGCAAAAATATATGCAAATCATCAGATATACAACTATTGTTATTACACTAATTCAATCTATTGGTGTTTCAATGGGTCTTAATTCATTAACTGGTCAAAGTGGACAAGGTGCAATTTCAATTGATATGGATACTTTTGTAGCTGTATCATCAATTTCTATGTTAACTGGAACTATGCTTCTTATGTGGATTGGTGAACAAATCACACAAAAAGGTATTGGTAATGGTATTTCATTAATTATCTTTGCTGGTATTGTTTCTGCAATTCCAAGTGCAATTGGTGGAACTATCGACTTAGTAAACAATGGACAAATGAATTTCTTAACAGTAATTGCTATTTTAGTAATTATTTTAGCAACTGTTGGAGCAATTATTTATGTTGAATTAGGTGAAAGAAGAGTACCTGTTTCTTATTCTAGAAAAGTTATGATGCAAGCTCAGAATAAAAGAGTAATGAACTATATTCCTATTAAAGTAAACCTTGCAGGTGTAATTCCAGCAATTTTTGCATCAGCTATTTTAATGTTCCCTGCAACTATCTTACAAGGTTCTCAAAATGAGTATCTTTTAGTTATTGCAGATTTCTTAAGTCCTCAATCATATACTTTTAATGTATTTATGTTCTTATTTGTAGTTTTCTTTGCATTCTTTTATGCATCAATTACATTTAATGCAAAAGATATTTCTGAAAATTTAAAAAAGCAAGGTGGCTTTATTCCTGGTGTTAGACCAGGAGCAAGTACAGCTGAGTTTTTAAATGAGACAGCTAGTAGATTAACTCTTTGGGGTGCAGTTTACTTAGGACTTATTTCAACTGTTCCATGGCTTTTAGTAAAAGCAATGGGAGTTCCATTCTATTTTGGAGGGGTTGCAGTTCTTATCGTTGTACAAGTTGCTATTGATACAATGAGAAAAATTGAAGCTCAGCAATATATGAATAAATATGAAACGCTTAGTGCGGTTGGGTTATAAATCTTATGGCAATTCCATTACGAAAACAAAACGAAATTGAAAAACTTCGAACTGCAAATATTGCAGTTGCGAAGACTTTAAACCATTTATCACAAAACGTAAAAGCAGGTATGACTTTAAAAGAAGTTGATGCTATGGGTGAGGCATTTTTAGATAATTTAAATGCAAGACCATCTTTTAAAGGCTTATATGGTTTTCCTAATGCTATTTGTACTTCATTAAATGAAGTGATCATTCATGGTATTCCATCAGATGTGGTTTTAAAAGAAGGCGATATATTAGGTATCGACATTGGAACTGAAATTGATGGTTGGTATGGTGATGCTGCAATTACAATGCCTATTGGAAAAATATCAAAAGAAGATGAAGATTTAATTGCTTGTGCAAAAGATTCTTTATATCATGCAATTGATTCAATCCATGAAGGTATGAGATTCAAAGAACTTTCAAAATTAATTGAAGATTTTATTGTAGCTAGAGGTTACCAACCACTAGTACGATTCTGTGGACACGGAATTGGGAAGAAACCTCATGATGAACCTGAAATTCCTAATTATATAGGGAATGGAAATACAAAATCTGGTCCAAAAATTAAAAACGGAATGGTTTTTTGTTTAGAACCAATGATTTGTCAAAAGAAAAGAGAACCTGTTATTTTAGATAATGACTGGGATGTCGTTTCTGAAGATGGATTAAGAGGTAGTCATTATGAGCATACAGTTGCCGTAGTAAACGGAAAAGCAGTAATATTAAGTACAGTAGATTAGGGGATTAAATTGGCAAAAGATGATGTAATTGTAATAGATGGAAAAGTAACAGTAGCTTTACCAAATGCAATGTTTAAAGTTGAGTTAGATAATGGTCATATGGTTTTATGTCATATTTCTGGAAAAATGAGAATGCACTACATAAAAATCTTACCTGGAGATAAAGTAAAAGTTGAAATTACTCCTTACTCTTTAGATAAGGGTAGAATTACTCACAGATATAAATAAAACAGAAGGGATATCTTAATTTAAGGTATCTCTTTTTTCATTATTTTATGATATAATACAAAAAAATAATTTTTTAAAGTTGGTCATATGAATAAAATTAATGAAATAATTAATACCACTCTTAAAAACCTAAATAACAAAAATAAATTAATAACACCTGCAAATTATGAAAAAGAGTTCTTTTCTTTATTTAGTAATACTAATTTAATACTAGAAGATTATGTTGAATTTGAAGAAATAATTGAAACTTTAAATAATGATGAAAAAGAAATTTTAAAAAAAGAAAATATTACTTCATTTAAAGAATTATCAAAATTATTAAGTAGTAGAATAAACAAAAGTGATATAAAACAGTTCTTGCAACAGCTTTCTTATTTAATGAGTCCTTCTTTAAATAATAATGATATAAGAGATGAAATAAATAATGTTTGTAAAAATATTGCTAATAAGCCAAACTCTTTAATCAATAATGATACAAAAAGAAAATTAAGAAAACTTACAAATATTAGAATAGAAAATGATAAAAAACTTTTTCTTGAGAAAACAAGTGATGTAAAAAAATTAATACAATTTTTAGGTGAATATATTAAAAAAGTTGTTCATCAAAATAATAATAGTATAGATGAAATATATGCTATTAGAGATGAAATAAAACAATTAAGACTTTCAAAATCTTCAAGTCAAGATTTAGATATGCTTGAAGAAAAACTTTTAAATATTGCAGATAAATTTGAAAATATAATAAAAACAAATAATGATAATATTAATAAATCCAAAGAAAATACTGATATTTTATATGAACAAATTGAAGAGTTACAAGTTTGTTTAACTAAGGCAGAAGAAGAAAAATCTATTGATTTTTTAACAGGTGTTTTAACTAGACGGGCTTTTGATATTGAAACAGCAAAAATAGAGTATGAATATTCTACATTTGATTCAAATTATGCAATAGTATTTTATGATATTGATTATTTTAAAAAAATTAATGACAATTATGGCCATGCTTGTGGTGATTTTATTCTTAAAACTTTTGCTTCCATTTTAAAAGAACTAACAAGAGATGAAGATATTTTAGTTAGATATGGGGGAGAAGAGTTTGTTGCAATGGTTCATTATAAAAATAAATCTGAAATAGTAAATTATATTAAAAGAGTTAAAAATATTATTGTTTCAAATAGTTTTGTTTTTAATGATATAAAATTAAAAGTAGCTTTTTGTGCAGGCGTTACTTATAGAAATAACTATAACTCTTTTCCTGATGCATTAATTAAATCTGATGAATTACTTTACGAAGCAAAACATAGTGGTAGAAATAAAATTATTTTTGATACAGGTGAAGTTCTTTAAGAAATAAGTATTACAAAATTATGAAGCCTTTCAAAAAGCATTCGCGCTTTTAAAAAGTGCTTATTGATTGGCTTCATAAGTCTATATACTTTTATGATAATCTATTTTTTGTTATAACTATCTCTTTTTCAATAAACTTTTTTTGTTCTATCATAAAACTTAAATGTTCTTCTAATAATTCTTTGTCTTTATATGATTGTACTATAAATTCATAAAGTTTAGGTCTATTTTTTTTCCAATTATGTAAAGTTGTTTTATTAACTTCTAAATCTGCTTCTAATTTTCTAAAACTAGGTCCAGTCATTTTTTCTCCTAAAAAGATTAATGTATTGTATAAATAAATTGGACATAAGTCAAGTAATATATAAAATTTGTTCAAATAATTTGTACAAATGATCTTGGAAGTAGTTTTTTTGTACAATTTCACATGACAAAAGTAGTTAAAAATAAAATTTTACATCAATTGAATTTTCTAAAATCTATTGGTTATGAATTCCATGATATGATAAAACTTTTTAATCAAGAGGTAAATAGTAATACTTTACCTAATAATATGAAGGAACTAAAAAGTTTAGTAGAAAATTGCTATTTATGTGAATTATCTAAAACAAGAAAAAATGTTCTCTTTGGAGAAGGAAATTTAAATGCTGAATTAATGTTAATTAATGATGAACCTAGCTCAAGTGAAGATGAACTAAAAAGTTTTTTTGTTGGAAAAACAGGAGAGCAATTATCTAAAATGATAGAGAATGTTTTGCCTTTAAAAAAAGAAGATGTATATATTACAAACTTAGTAAAATGCAAGAGTTCTAATGGAATGGATGCTTCTCATTATAGTTCTTGTAGTACTTATTTACATAAACAAATTGATCTTATAAATCCAGAATTAATTGTTACTTTTGGTGAAAAAGCATATCAAAACTTATGTAATGATACAACATCTTTTAGTCAAATTAGAGGTCAAATTATGAGTTTTAAAAATTATAAAGTTCTTCCAACTCATAGTATTTCTTATCTCTTACGTAATCCATCATCTAAAAAAGAAGCATTTTATGATATGCTAAAAGTAAAATCTATTTTGGAGTCAAATTGAAAAATTTATTAGTTATTTTATTGCCCTTATTTATTTTAATAGGTTGTGCACAAAAGCCTGTTGTAGTTTCTACAAAACCTTCTGTAATTAAAACTGAAAAGCCTCAAGAGATTGTAGATATTGTAATCCCTGAGCCTGAAGTTCTTGTAGAAGATGAAATTCCTGTAGAAGAAGATCTTTCAAGTAAAATTGCGATTATTTATCCTTCAAAAATTGTTGGTAAATATGCAAAATCAACACTTAGTACAGTTAGTGCTTATTTATTATTTAATAATATGCCATTTGTAGTTGAAACATTTGATACTTATAATGAAAATAGTGAATCTATTTTAAGTGAATTAAATAAGTTAAATGAAAAAGGGTATAGGAAAGTAATAGCATTGTTTACACAAAATGGTTTTAATATTTTAAATTCTTTAGATGAATCAAAAGATTTAAATATATATTTTCCTTTGATTAATAAATCAGAAATATATACAGAAAATGAGAATTTTGTTTTTGGTGGTATTTCTTACCAAAAACAGATGAATTTATTAGAGAGCTTATCTTCTCAAAGAAATACAATGTTTTATATAAAATCTTATTTAGGTAATAAATTAAAAGATTACTATTTAAACTCTTTTGGAGAGTCAATTATAAAAGAGATTGATAGAAAAAATAATAAATATAAATATATAATGAATGATAAAAGAATGATTGGCAGTACTGTTTTATTAAATACTCCAATTATTAAATCCTCGATTATTATGTCTCAGCTTACAGCTTTTGAAATTAATCCTATAAGAGTTTTATCTACTCAGTTAAATTATAATCCTTTATTATTGAAACTTACTCAAGAAAGAGATAGAGAGAATTTTTATGTAGTTAGTTCTATTTCTGAAGTTGATGCTTTTATTGAAGATTATGCAAGACTTTTGGGTTCTGATATTCAATATAATTGGGTTGATTACTCTTCTTTAATAGGAGTAAATTATTTACTTAAAAATAATGAATCAGATTTTATAAAAACAGAAATAATTGATAATCAAGTAAATTATGAAGAGACTTTATATAAAAGTACTTTTTATGGTTTTAAAAAAGTATCAACAAATTAAAAAATTAAGATTGATTTAGATATAATCGCGAATATTTAAGAAAAAAGAATAAAAGACGGAGTCAAATTTGAGAACGCATTATTGTACAGACGTAAACGAAAATAACATTGGTGAAACAGTTACTGTTGCTGGTTGGGTAAATAGCAGACGTGATCACGGTGGAATTATATTTATAGATTTAAGAGATAAGGGTGGAATTGTTCAGCTTGTTGCAGATCCAGCTGATTGTAAAGAAGCATTAGAAGTAGCAGAAACAGTAAGAGATGAGTTTGTTTTAATTGCAAAAGGAAAAGTTAGAGCTAGAGGTGAAGGATTAGAAAATCCTAATTTAGCAACTGGTAAAATTGAAATTATTTTAGAAAAACTTGTAATTGAAAATAAATCTAAACCTATGCCTTTTGATTTAAATGATGAAAAAGTAAATGATGAAATTAAATTAAAAAATAGATTTTTAGAGTTAAGATCTACAAAAATGTTTGATATCTTTAAATTAAGATCAAAAGCTGCAATTCAAGTTAGGAATACGCTTGATGAATTAGGTTTTTTAGATGTAGAAACTCCAATTCTTACAAAATCTACTCCAGAAGGAGCTAGAGATTATTTAGTACCTTCAAGAGTTCATGGGGGAGAGTTTTATGCCTTACCACAATCTCCACAGTTATTTAAACAACTATTAATGGTATCTGGATTTGATAAATATTTTCAAATAGCAAAATGTTTTAGAGATGAAGACTTAAGAGCTGATAGACAACCTGAGTTTACTCAAATAGATGTTGAGATGTCATTTTGTGATCAAGAAGATGTAATTAAAGTTGCAGAAAAATTAATTTATGATGTATTTACAAAATGTGGAAAAACAGTTCCTGAAACTTTCCCAAGAATGAGATACTGGGATGCGATGGAAACTTATGGTTCTGATAAACCTGATATTAGATTTGATATGCCACTTGTAGATGTAATTGATATTTTTGCTAACTCTACAAATGAAATCTTTAGCTCTATTGCAAAAGATAAAAAAAATAATAGAATTAAAGCTTTAAAATGTCCAAATGGAGATAATATCTTCTCAAAAAGACAAATGAAAGGTTTTGAAGATTATGTAAGAAAATTTGGAGCTAAAGGTCTTGGCTACTTCCAAATGAAAGAAGATGGTCTTAAAGGTCCACTTACAAAATTCTTCTCAGAAGCTGATTTAGAAGAAATTGTAAAAGTTACTGAACTTGAAGTTGGGGATGTTGTATTTTTTGGAGCTGGAGATAAAAAAACAGTATGGGATTATATGGGTAGATTTAGACTTTACCTTGCAGAACAAATGGATGTAATTCCTGCAAATGCTTACGAATTCTTATGGGTTGTTGATTTCCCAATGTTTGAAGTTGAAGATGGTAGAACTAAAGCCCTTCACCATCCATTTACAATGCCAAAATCTCTTGAAGATACATCAGATTTAGAAGCAATTGAATCAATTGCTTATGATATTGTTTTAAATGGTACTGAGCTTGGTGGTGGAAGTATAAGAATTCATAAAGAAGAGATTCAATCAAAAGTATTTGAACTTATGGGAATCTCTGATGAAGAAGCTAGAGAAAAATTTGGTTTCTTACTTGATGCACTTCAATATGGAGCACCATCTCATGGTGGATTCGCAATGGGTCTTGATAGAATGATTATGTTACTTGCGGGAACTGATTCTATTAGAGATGTAATTGCATTCCCTAAAACTCAAAAAGCACAATGTTTATTAACACAAGCACCAAGTCCTGTTGATGCTGAACAATTAAAAGAGTTAAGCTTAAGAATTAGAAAAAATTTAGAAGCTTAAAAACTAAATTATTAAACTATAAAAAGGGCAATAATATGCATAAATTTATTTTTATATTATTGCTTTTTTTTACTTCCTTTGTTTTTGCAAAAACATCCATTACTGTAACTTATCCAATAGAAAAATATTTAATAGAAAAAATTGCTGATAATAATATTTATGTAAATGTAGTTTTTGATAAAAAAAAACCTTTTAGCTTTGAAAATAAAAATTTACTTGAATCTCTTGCTTATAATGATTATTATTTTAAATTAAATTTAAAAGAAGAAGATTCTATTATAGATAAATTTAAAGCTATAAATAAAGATTTAAAAGTAGTAGATATTTCAAAAAATATTAAAAAATTAAAAGACAAGAATAATAAAGATAATCCATACATCTGGTTAGATCCAATTTTAGTTAGAGATATTGCAAAAAATATATACGAAGAACTTATAAAAATTAGATATTTTGATAGACTTGTTTTTAAAGATAATTATGAAAGATTTTTAAATGAAATTGATGATATTTATTTACATATAAAAAAAAGACTTGATAATAGTGAAGTTTATGGGTTTTTTACCTTTTCTAATCACTTAGATTATTTTGCAAAACGATTTAGATTAAATATTTATCATAAAGAAAATAGATATTTAAAAATAAATGAAGTTTCTGATACTATAAAGTTATCACAAAAAGAGTTTATAAAACATGTGGTAATTGAAAAAGACAGTTTATATAATATAGCTCAATCTGTAAGTGGTCAAATTGATGGAAAGATAGTTGAAATTGATATATATTCAGAGCATTGGAAATCAAATTTATTTGTCTTTACACGACAAATTAGTAATTTTTAAATTATATTATTATTTTTTTTAAACTTATTAAATAGTCTTAATTATAGTTATTATTAAAATTATTTATTTCTAAATTTCTTTAATGCATAAAAAATATA
>JBFHGG010000099.1:0-9721 GCA_041583235.1 Halarcobacter sp. | reverse complement strand
TATATGGGGTCAGAAATATTTGAAACATGTTGGAAATCTTATTTCGAAGAAAAATGAGTTGGACAAGGCTATTTTAGACAAACCTTTAACTTCAATTGAAAAAGACAGGGTAAAAGTGCTATTGATATCTTTTCTACTCATCATATTATTTTGGGCCGCCTTTGAACAGGCGGGAGGTTTAATGAATCTTTATGCCGAACAGAAGACCGATAGAAACTTTTTTGGATTTTTCGAGATACCGGCATCAGTATTTCAGTCGGTAAATTCCTTTTTCATTGTAACCTTGGCTACTTTAGTAGGAGGTTTTTGGTTGAGATGGCGAAAAAAGGGCAAGGAAGCATCTTCATTATTTAAAATAGCTGTCGGACTAATTATTATGGCGTTGGGGTTTGGTTTCATGAGTGCTGCATCAATTGAATACAGTAACAATGGTTCCTCTGCTATGTATTGGATTATTTTGGCGTACCTACTACATACGATAGGGGAGTTATGTGCTTCTCCTGTCTCTCTATCTTTTATAACAAAGCTTGCTTTATGGGTTAAGCCTCTTTGATTAAGTGCATCGTTGATGAATTTAAAGTGCTTATCAACTCTTCTTCCATTTAAAAGTTCAGTTCCTATAATTACACTATAAAAGTTCATCTAAACTCTTGATTTAATAAATTCGTCCATTTCTGATACCACTTCTTCAATAGTACCTTCACCAGAAATTATTTTTAAAAGATTTTTTTCTTTGTAAAATATTTGAATTTCTTCAAGTGGATCTGTAAATAATTTCATTCTATTTAAAAACACTTCTTCATTATCATCAGCTCTAACAACTTTTGCATCAGCAGCACGTCCTAGAACTCTTTGAAATGCTGTTTCTTTAGATACTTCAACTTCAATTACATTTGTTAATTCCACTTCTGCCTCATTAGATAAATATTTATCTAATTCTGTCATTTGTTCATTACTTCTTGGGTAGCCGTCTATAATCACAAGATCAGTTGGAGCTTTTTTAATTGCACCAATAATCGTTTCAATAGCAATATCAATTGGTACAATATTTCCTGCACTTATATATTTATTAATTATTTCTCCTCTTTTTGATCCACTAGCAACCTCAGCTCTAAACATATCACCTGTTGAATAATGAGTAATACTTTCATATTTTTCTGCAATTAATTGGGCATCTGTTGTTTTACCTGAACCTGGAGCCCCAATAATTAAAAATAATTTTTTCATCTATAACCTTTGAATTTTCAAGTGGAATTGTATCAAATTTCCATTAAATTCTTTATTTGTTATTAAAAGCTTTTTCAATACAATACAAAATATTATAAGAAAACTAAGGAAAAGATATGAATTTAATGTTATTTGGAGCACCCGGAGCTGGAAAAGGTACACAAGCTAAATTTTTAATTGAAAAATATGGTATTCCACAAATAGCTACAGGTGATATTTTAAGAGCTGCAATCGTTGATAAAACAGATATGGGAATGGAAGCTAAAAAGTTTATGGATGCAGGTCAATTAGTTCCTGATTCAACAATTATTGGTATTATTAAAGATAGACTTGCTGAGTCTGACTGTAAAGAAGGTTTTATTCTTGACGGTTTCCCAAGAACACTAGCTCAAGCAGAAGCTTTAAAAGAGTTAATGGCAAATATGGAAATATCTCTTGATAAAGTAATTTCATTAAACGTTCCAGATGAATTAATCGTTGGAAGAATTACAGGAAGAAGAGTATGTTCAAAATGTGGAGCATCTTTCCATGTAGATTTCAATGCTTCAAAAGAAGAAAATGTATGTGATTATTGTGGTGGAGAATTAATTATTAGAAAAGATGATAATGCTGAAACTGTAAAAAGCAGATTAGAAGCATATCATGCACAAACTGCACCATTAATTGATTTTTATAAAGAAATGGGTGTATTCACTGAACTTGATGGGACAAAAGATGTGTCAGAAGTTACAAGTGATATGATTAACGCACTTTCATAAAACAAATTTTTTATTTAAAAAAAGGGCACGTATTTAAAATACTTGCCCTTTTTAATATGCTTATAAATCTAAATTCTATGATAAATTTTTATTAATAAAAAACTTATAAAAATAGAATTTAATGATGATGTAAGATATTATGAAAACAACTCCTAATTAATCCCAAAACCTACATGATAATATTGGCCTTTTTCGATATATTTTATCAGAGAAGAATTGAAATTTAAAATTTTCTTTCTTAATTATTTCCCAAAGCTCAAAATACAGACTTCTATAATGAAGATAATCTTTTATTTTATATTCAAGGTCTCCAGCAACATCATATATCTCTAAAGAAGAGAAGCCTGAATACTTTAAATGTCTCCAAAATTCAGGATTATTCATTAGTGTGATATCCCCGTTAGATGAAGGATTGATAAAATTAATTCCTGTGATCCAATAAGGAAATATTCTTTTTTTATTATAGTTTATAAGGCAAATAATTTCTTGTGCAGATTCAATTGCATTTAGTAATGTATCATGATTTATTTTATCAAAGTATGTATGATCTTTTTCTTTATGATGAATAATGAAATCATTTCGAATATCCTTTGAATCCTTATAAATACTCTTGTCTATTTTCAATTCTTCAAGTTTTTTGTTTATATTCTGATTATTTTTAAATTTTGTATTAGACCATCCATATTCTGTACGCAATATTTCATTGATATAAGCTTCAACAGAACTTACAGCAGACAATAATCCACTTTTATAATACATATGTCTCTGATGTTCCCTAGTTGATTCTAGGGCTTTTCTATAAGAATATACTGAAGAACTGAAGAGTTCCCATGAGAGATTTACATTCCATTTATAAGTTTCATTATTCATTTTTTTACTTTTATTAAATTTTATCATTTAAAATTTAAACATTCATTGAAACATTATACTTATATAATAAATTTAATTATTCAAGAACATAATAATCACAGTTTACTTTGTAAAATTAGAAAGGCAACAAAATTTTAATTATACGTATGTAATACTAAATTAACTAATTAGTCAAATTAGTGTCATCACATCTATATGATATAATAAAACCTCTCTAGATATTTTTATAGTTTTGTAGAAACAATCTCATATGTAACATCAATCATTTTTGTAAGTTGTTCATCTGTAAAACAATATGGTGGCATAAAATAAATTGTATTACCTAGTGGTCTAATATATACTCCAGATTTTAATGCTTCTTGAAAAATTTCTAGATTTAATCTTCTATTTTCATCAGGATTTTTAAGTTCAATAGCACACACCATTCCTCTTTGTCTTACTTCTTTTACTTTTTCCAAAGATTTAAATTTTTGTGTTTGTTCTTTTATTAAAGCTATTTTCTTTTGATTCTCAATTATCACATTTTCATTTTCAAAAATATCTAAAACTGCATTTGCAACTGCACAAGCAATTGTATTTCCTGTATATGAATGAGAATCTAAAAATGATTTTCCTTCATTATAATCACAATAAAAGGCATTATAAATATCATCTGTAAACATAACTACTGAAAGTGGCATATAACCCCCTGTGATTCCTTTTGAAAGACATAAAAAGTCAGGAGTGATTCCAGTTTGTTCTATTGCAAACATAGAACCAGTTCGTCCAAAACCAACTGCAATTTCATCGGCAATTAAAAATACTCCAAACTCATCACAAACTTTTCTTAGTTTTGTAATATATGAAGCATCATACATAAGCATTCCACCTGCACATTGAATCAAAGGTTCAATTACAACAGAAGATACTTTTCCTTCATTTTCTTTTAAAACTCTTCTCATATCTTCTATTGCCTCATCTTCATCATGTAAAGATGGTGTTTTAGCCTGAACAGATTTTATTAAAATATCATTATATATATCTTTATATAATCCTGTATCTGAAACAGCTAAGGCTCCCATAGTTTCGCCATGATATGAGTTTTGTAAAGATACAAATAAAGGTCTACTTTCACCTTTGTTTTTAAAATACTGAAATGCCATTTTTAATGCAATTTCAATTGCACTTGAACCATTATCTGCAAAAAATATTTTTTGTAAGGGTTCTGGAGTTAAAGCAACTAATCTTTTTGCTAGATTAATGGCTGGTTTATGTGTAAATCCTGCAAAAATAACATGTTCTAAATCTTGTAATTGTTCATTTATTTTTTCATTTATATAATCATTACTATGTCCAAAGATATTTACCCACCATGAAGAAATACAATCTAAATATTTATTTTCTTCAAAATCCTCAATATAAGAGCCTTTCCCTTTTTTTATAGGGATCAAAGGAAGTTTTTCATAATCTTTCATTTGTGAACAAGGGTGAAATATATGTTTTAAATCTTCATCCATTAACTCTTTGTTTGTCATATTATTCTCCATTTTCTTCTTTATATTGTTCAATAAAATCTATTAATAAATAATCAATAATTGATTCATAAATATCATCTTCTAAATTTTCTGCTTCAAAATAGTCATCTTTTTGATAAGTTACTGCAAGCATTTCTAAATCTTTATCTCTTAAAGGTATAACATCTTCAGAAACTATTATTGCTGTTCTTACAAAATCAATATCTTTTATTTTATCAATATTGATTTTCACTTTAAAATTAGAAAACTTTTTTGATTTGGTTTTTATTCCAAGTTTTGTAAACTCTTCTTTTATTTTATCTTCTATTATTTTTTCAAGTTCTTTTGAAATTGTCTTTTTTTTATTTAAGACTTTTATATTCATTTCTTTTAAATTTTCTAATGAATAAGGACTTATTGAAAAAGAGTATGTGAATGCAAATATTAAAAGTAATAATTTTTTCATTTTAAAGCACCTTCTCTAATATTTCTCTAAAATCTTTTTTATTTTTATATCCTAAAATTTTTTTAATAATTGTTTCATCTTTAGAATTAATAAAAAATATAGTTGGTACAACTTTAACTTTAAATTTTTTGGGATAATTTAACTTATCTTTATCCACAGAAAGAGGAATAAAATTTTCTTTAACTAAGGCATCTATTTTTTTCTTTTTTAAAGTTTGTCTTTCAAGTTTTCTGCACCAAGGACAAGTAACTTGACTAACTACCATCATTATTGATTTATTCTCTTTTTTTGCTTTTTCTAAAGCTATTTGATAATCATCTTCATAACTCATTTCTTTAATGAATTTTTCTGATGTAGCATTTAAATTTAAAAATAATCCTAAAATAAAAACTAAATAAATATTTTTCATTCTTAATCCTTAACTTTGCATGCCTGAAGCACCTTGTTTTCTTCTTTGATAATATTTTTTATCAATTACAATATCTTTTTGTTTTTCTTTTCTAGCTCTATCTTTTTCTACAAAAATAGGTTTTCTTGTTTCTGGGTCTAATTCTGTGTAATACATAACTGCTGAATAAGTACTTGGAGTGGGAGTGAATACTTGAGCTTGTTCTGGATTCATTTTAAGTTCATGGGTTGTGAACTGCTTTAACTCATGCATATCTTTCTCTTCACATCCTGGATGTGCTGCTATTAAATAATATGTTAAAAACTGTTTTTTACCTGACTCTTTATTTAATCTATCATACATCTTTTTAAACTCAATTAGAGGTTGTTTACCTGGTTTTCCCATAAGTTTTAAAACTCTATCAGAAGTATGCTCAGGAGCTACTTTCATTTGTCCAGAAATATGATGTTCTACTAACTCTTTAAGGTAAGTATATCCATGTTTTTTATCAGCAGGTATAAAGTCATATCTTAATCCTGAAGCTACAAAGGCTTTTTTAATTCCTGGAACTTTTCTAATATCTCGTAAAAGATTTATACTTCTACTATGGTCAACTTTCATAACCTTACAAAGTCTATCATAGTCTACACATCTAATATCGTCACAAGTACCTTTTTTAAGTTTTTTACCGCACTCATAACCATACATATTAGCAGTTGGCCCACCAACATCTGAGATAATACCTTTAAAATCTTTTAATTTTGTAAACTCTTTTGCTTCTTCTAAGATATTTTTTTCGCTTCTAGTTCTAATTGTTCGTCCTTGATGAACTCCAATTGCACAAAAGTTACACTCTCCCCAGCATCCATGATGGGTTTGAATAGAGAACTTAATAGTCTCTAAACACTTTACTTTTCCTTGTGGTTTATGATAGGGGTGTAAATCTCTTTGATATGGATACATAGCAATCTCATCCATTTCACCTTCATCTAAATAATCACATGGTGGGGTTTGAATAGAATATCTTGTATCTATCTTTTGGCAAAGGCCATTTGCAGAGATGGGATCATTATTTTGATAAAAAGCATCAAATAAATCAATATATTTTTCTTTATCTTTTAAACACTCATCATGACTAGGAATTTGAATATATTCAGATACTGGTTCTTTAGAGATATAACAAATTCCTCTAACATTTCTTGGGTCTTCTCCCGTTGCAAGGGCTGTAGTAAACTCTCTAATTGCAACTTCACCCATACCATAGATTAAATAATCTGCTTTTGAATCAAATAAAATTGGTTTTCTTAATTTATTTGACCAAAAATCATAGTGTGTAACACGTCTAAGACTAGCTTCTATTCCACCTAAAACAATGGGTACTGTGTTTTTATATTTTTGTCTTAAAAGATTTGTATAAACCAGGGTTGCTCTATCAGGTCTTTTATCATTTACTCCACCTGGAGTATAATCATCAGAATTTCTAAACTTTTTTGTTGCTGTATAGTTTGAAACCATTGAATCAATACTTCCACCACTAACACCCCAATAAAGTTTTGGCTCACCTAATCTTTTAATATCATCGTTTTTAATATCAGGTTGTCCAATAATTCCAACTTTAAAGCCAAGCTTTTCTAAAATTCTTCCAACAACTGCTACCCCTATAAAAGGAGAATCAATGTATGCATCACCACTTATTAATATTACATCACATTGATCCCATCCAAGGGCATCCATTTCTTTTTTTGTTGTGGGTAGAAATCTACCTGCTTTATCTAATTTACTCATAAATATTTTTTCCTAATACGTTAAAAGCTCTTGAAACTATTAAACTTTTTTCGTATTGTGCCTTAATATATTTTAACCCCAACTATAAAGAAAATATTAAATTTTTTTGGTTAAGTTATCATCTATTTTTTTAATATCTAAAAGCATCGCAACTTGAGACTTTTCATAATCATTAATATCAACTATACTTTCAATCAAAGTTCCACTTCCTAAGAAATGATTTTGAATATATTGTATAGATTTTTCATCAACAACAGAAATATGTTCCAAAGAAGAAACCAATATTCCAATACAATGTTCTATATTATCTTTATCATACTCTAAAAGAATTATATTTGTTAACTCTTCATTGGTAATTTCTTCATTTATGAAATCTCTAATATCAAGAACTGCTATAAGTCTATCTTTATGTAAAACCATACCTTTAAAATGATTTGTTTTATCCATTTCAATAGATTCTTGAAGTTCATCTATACCAATTGATTCTACAACATTCTTTGCTTCTACAGCTAAGAACTTATTACCTATATTAAAGGTTGCTAATTCTATACTATTTTCACTCTTTTTATTTACATTATTAAGATATTTATTTTCAGTTTTTTGCATACTGTTTTCTTTTATCTTACCAATTTTAATAAAAACAAAAGAGAGAACATCATTTTTATAATCATCTAAATCACTTTTATACTCTCTATACCCATTTGAGCACTTAACCCCAATAGCAAAATAGTTTTCACCGATTTTTACAATTTCACTTTTAAATAATCCATTTGGAATATTAAAAAACTTATCTTCTAAATTTAAAGTATCACCTATTGTTAACTTACTATTTGTTGAAGAGATTATCTTTTTTTCTCTATTAGTAAAGACTGCAAATACTCCTCTAACTTTTTTCCCAAAATTATCTTTTGGTAAAGTATCATCTAACATAGCATATAGCTCTGGTTTAGAATCAAAGACTACTGCAATTCCACCATTAATCTTATTTGGATCTTTTAAAGACCTAATTGCTGAACTATAAATATATGTTGATTCATTATCATATAAATTACTCTTTTCAAAATTTGAAACACAATATTTTGAGGTATCTTTTAAAGTAAAAGTTTTTTCTACCCAATCATTAGTTAAAATCTTACCAACTAAATGCTCTTCATTTTCATTTGAAACTGCAATCACTTTTCCAGTCTTATCAAAAATCAATAAGTTTGTATAAACAGTATATAGATTATTTATATATTTTAATACAGAAGATAATTCCTCTTTTTTCCCATTTAGACTTGTCATATCATCTAATGTTTCTCTAAAGAAAGAAGTTAAGGCCCACCATCTACAATCATTTGCTCTTTCATATAGATTTCTATCCATAATATCAATAGCTAGAGAAGATAAAAATTCACTATCTTTTAAAATTGAATTTATAATGGTTTGATTTAAATTTGCTAAAGAAGAATTAGCTTTTGTACCTGTTAATCCAATTTCTGATAATAAAGATTTTGAGAAATCTCTATTAGTAGAATTATGCTTACTTTGCACAATATTACCATTCCAAATAACTCTTTTTAGATTTTCTTGAATAGATTTACTTTTATTAAAAACTTCTTTTAATTCACTTGAGAAGTGATCTTCATTTGATACCATTGCTTGAATAACTGAATCATCATAAACTGTATTGTTCATAACATCACTTAAAAAAGCATGTTCTAAAGGAATCATAATATGTCCATACCATTTTAAACCATTAAAACCTTGATAACCATTTGTTTCACAACTTTTTGCTATATAATCTCTTCCTGCATAAGATATTATTTTATATTTTTCATTTAATATTATTGGTAGTTTAACATCTAAAGGTACATGATCTTTATCGCTTGATGCAATTACACACCCCTCTTCATCTAGAATTGTTAAACACTCTTTATTTGATTCATCTTTTAAGTTATCAAAGATATCATTCATTTCACCCGTAAACTTAAAACATAAACATAAAATACCAATGTTATTTGAATTTGCATTATTGTTTTCACTTACCTTATATGAATAAACTAAAGATTTTTTGTATTGGGGTAAAAAATGATGATACTTATAGGTTTCTACATACTCATCAGAGGTATTTAAAATCTTTTCTACTTGTTTTGTTGATATTTTTTCTACATCTGTATTTTCATCAAGTCTTGCTAGAATTCTTCCTTTTGTATCAGCTAAAACAATATCAAAGTAAACAGAGTATTTTGCTACATACTCTTTAAATCTATCAATAATATTATCTTTTAAGATGTGACTTTCATCATTATACTTTGATACATAATTTTTTAAAAAATATCTAATATCATCATCTGTTGCTAAAAAACCAATATCTGCTGTTCTTTCAAATAAGTTTCTAATTACAATATCAATGGCAACTTGAGCTTTAAATCTCATTTCCCCTTGAACTTTATTAACTTGCTGTTCACTTAAATGATTTAATAAAGTAGATGTTAAATTTAAAAAATTATCTTTTGTTTTTCCAATATCAATATTTATGTCACCTAATTGACCCAAAAGTGCTAAAATATCCCATGAAGAACTAAGTCTTCCTAACTCTTCTCTATATTTATCAACATCTTCAATATATTTAATAATTGGATAAAGATCTTTTTTTACCTCTATACCCTTATAATTAATTTTTTGCATATTTCGCTTACTCCTAAGAAAGTAATTATTGAAATAAAGTATATATTTAAATTGTTAATTTTGC
>JBFHGG010000098.1:0-9796 GCA_041583235.1 Halarcobacter sp. | reverse complement strand
TGTTGGAATATTTGCTAAATCTATATTATCTTTAATTGCAAAAGGAATACCATAAAGAGGTAAGTCTTTAGGGTCTTTTGTTTCTAAGTTTTTTACATACGGTTCTAATTCTTTATTGCTTAAAGTATATATCCAAATATTATGATTTTTTGTTTCTTCTATTTTACTTTTTATAGAAGATAACACATCTTTTACACTAAGAGTTTTATTAATATACTTTTGTCTTAGATTATTAATATTTAAATTCACTTTTCATCCTTTTTAATTACAACTAAAACATTACCACTTTCAATATTATCACCCTCTTTGTAAAGAATTTGCGATACAACACCAGATACCTCTGTTTCGATTTCTACTTCCATTTTCATAGATTCTAAAATCACTAATACCTCTCCAGCTTTTACTTTATCTCCAACTTTAACTTCTATTTTCCAAATATTTCCAGACATAATAGATTCAATAGCTTCTTCATCATCTGCTAATATTAGTTCATCTTTATCTTCAACAGCTACAACTTTGGTATCAAAACTATCTAGACCTTTTTCTTTCCACATTAATCTTTCAGTTTCAAAAGCATTTGCTCTTTTTGTTTGAAAAATATTTGATTTCTCTTCATTAGCTTTTAAAAACTCTTTATACTCTTTTAATTTAAAAGTTTTATCTTCAATTGTTAAAGGGAACTTTCCATATAAAAACTTTTCTCTAATATCATGTAATTCATCTGTTGTTACAGGATAAAATTTTACTTGGTCAAAAAATCTTAAAAGCCATGGATTTGTAAACTCTTTTGTTTCTCTATATGTATTCCACATTTGAAGTGTTCTACCAAATAGTTGGTAACCTCCAGGTCCTTCCATACCATACACACACATATAAGCACCACCAATACCAACTGAGTTTTGGGCTGTCCATGTTCTTGCAGGATTATATTTTGTAGTTACAACTCTATGTGATGGATTAAGTGGAGTTGCAACAGGAGCCCCTAAATAAACATCTCCTAATCCCATAACTAAATAATCTGCATCAAATACTATATTTTTAACTTCATCTTTATTTGAAAGTCCATTAATTCTTTTAATAAAATCAATATTTGAAGGACACCAAGGTGCATTTGGTCGAACTCCTTGTTGATATTTATCTATTGCAATTTGTATTGATGGGTCATTCCATGAAAGTGGTAGCCAGACAGTTCTTGAATCAACTTCTAAGTTTTCAATATCTTTTAGAGAATTTACTGCTTTTTTAACCAAATTTAAAATAGTATTTCTACTTACAATATTTGTATTAAAATGAATCTGTAAACTTCTAATTCCAGGTGTTAAATCTACAATACCATTTAAGTTTTCTTCTTCAATATATGTCATTAAAGCATGAATAAAAAATCTTAGTTCAATATCAAGTTTTAATTCACCTGCTTCTATTAAAATAAATTCATTACCAGCAGCTCTAATAGTTATATCAATAGCTAATTCATCATATTTAAAAGTTTCTATAATCGGTGTTGCTTTTTTAGCCTCAAAATCTATGATGTAATCATCTAGTTTCGGTAAAGCTGTATTTTCTTTTATTGCTTTTTCACAAGCTTGCATCATTAAATCTGCATTTTCTAAACTTACAGCTTTAAATTTAATTTTATCTCCAGCTTTTAACTGCCCTATTTTATATAATTCACATGAAATAATAGTTGCAGGACAAACAAAGCCGCCAAGACTTGGACCATCAGGACCTAAAATTACAGGCATATCTCCTGTAAAATCTATTGTTCCAAAAGCATAGGCATTATCATGAATATTTGAAGGATGTAATCCAGCATCGCCACCATCATTTCTAGCCCATTTAGGAGCAGGTCCTATTAATCTTACACCTGTTCTACTTGAATTAAAGTGTACTTCCCAAGAAGCATTAAAGAACTCTTCTATATCATCATTTGTAAAGAAATCTGGACTCCCATGTGGTCCATAAACTACGCCAATCTCCCACTCTTTATTTAATTTAGGAACTTCACAAAGCTCTTTAAACTCTTGACTTTTTGAAGGACTAAAACTTAATACATCCCCAGCTTTAAGTGCACGTCCCCCATGTCCTCCAAACTCTCCAAGCGTAAAGGTAGATGCGCTTCCAAGATATTTTGCTGTATCAAAACCACCTTCAATAGCTAAATAGGTTCTATTTCCATCTCCTATTACTTTTTTAAACTCTAAAATATCCCCTAGTTTTACCTCTATTGCTTTAAAATTCTCTAGTTCATTGTCATTTAGTTTAGCATTCATATTAGCACCACCAATAGCAATTACCGTATCTTGTCTAAATTTATAGCTTGCACCCATAAATGTCATTTCAATAAATGAAGCATCTTCACTATTATTTAAAAGTTTATTTAAAAGTCTTGGTGTTAAGTTATCCATAGCTCCCGATGGTGGAATTCCTACATTCCAAAACCCTTGACGTGCCGGATAATCTTGAATTGTTGTTAATGTTCCTGATTTAATAAGATCAACTTTGCATGGATTATATGAAAAAGTATCAAGAACTTTTGTATAAAATTGAGCTTTTGTAAAAAACTCTTCTTTTGCTATTGCACTTAAATATGATAAGTTTGACTCTATCCCATAAATCTTACTCTGCTCCAAAGCTTTTTGAAGTTTTAAAACATTCTCTTCTCGTGTATCACTTACAGTAATAAGTTTTAATAAAAGCGGGTCATAAAAAGGACTCACTTCACATCCATCTTCTATCCAAGTATCACATCGTGCATTGCTTGGTAATTGCACTTTCGTAATAACTCCAGTACTTGGTTGGAAATTTTTTCCTCCATCTTCAGCATAAACTCTTACTTCAATTGCATGACCTTTTGGATTGTGTTTATAATCTAATAGTGGCTTATTATCCCCAGCTGCAATTCTTATCATCCACTCAACTAAATCAACTCCACAAACCTCTTCTGTAATACCATGTTCAACTTGTAGTCTTGTATTTACTTCAAGAAAATAAAACTTATCTGTTTTTGTATCATATATATATTCAACAGTTCCAGCACTTTTATAATCGACGGCCTTTGCTAATTTATAAGAAGATTCAAATAATTGTTCTCTAAGTTCATCTGTAATATTTGGAGCTGGAGTTTCTTCAATAACTTTTTGATTTCTTCTTTGTATTGAACAATCTCTCTCACCTAAAGTTTTTATATTTCCTTTTCCATCACCAAATATTTGAACTTCAATATGACGTGCTGTTTGGATATATTTTTCTAGAAAAACTCCACTATTACTAAAATTAGAACCAGCTAGTTTAATTACCCCATCATAAGCATCAACTAATTCTTGCTCTGTAAAACAAAGTTTCATTCCAATTCCACCACCACCGGCTGTACTTTTTAACATCACAGGGTAAGAAATTTCATTTGCAGTCGCTTTTGCTTCTTCTATATTTGAAAGAAGTTCACTTCCTTCTAATAAAGGAACATCATTATCTTTTGCAATTTGACGTGCAGTATGTTTTAATCCAAAATCTTCAATATGCTTTGAGTTTGGACCTATAAAAACAATTCCATTATCTTCACAAGCTTGTACAAAATTTACATTTTCACTTAAAAATCCATAACCAGGATGAATAGCATCTACATTATATTCTTTACAAATTTTTATAATTTTTTTATAATCAAGATATGTCTCATCAAGTGATGTTCCATGTAAGGCAACTGAAACATCTGAATTCATTACAAAAGATGCATGTTTATCTGCTTCACTATATATACTTACAGATTCTATTTCCATCTTTTTTAAAGTTTTTATTATTCTGTTTGCTATTTCTGCACGATTAGCAATTAAAACTCTTTTAAACAATTTATATCCTTAATAATTAAGTTCGGGCCGTCCCGATTGTTTATAATTCATAAGTCGTCCTATGAAATTTTGTAACCTTGGGGAATTTTATATTTATTTATCCCAAATGATTAATTGAATTGGAGTTGGATTGTATCCATTACAAGGGTTATTAAGTTGAGGACAATTTGAAATTAATACTAAAGTATCCATCTTTGCAACCATTTCTATATAGTCACCTTTTCCTGATATTCCATCTACAATTGCTAGATGTCCATCTTCTTCAACAGGTACATTCATAAAAAAGTTAATATTGTTTGTGATATCTTTTGGACTCATCTCTAATTCGCCAACTAAGGTTAAGTAATTATCTCTACAAGAGTGCATATATCTTTTATCTAAACCAAATCTAACAGAGTTACTTTCAGCACTACAATGTCCACCTAAAGTATCATGATTTCCACAAGTATCTTCAACTACTTCCATTAATACATTATCATCACTAGATATTAATTTAGTTCCTGTTGTAATAAAAATACTTCCTTGTTCTCTAATAGTATCGGTTGGACTATATCTATCATTATAATCATTGTTATTATAAAAGAGTGTATCAACTGCTTGACAACCTTCTAAATCAACTATTCTAAATCTTTGACCTTTTTTAACAACACCTGACCAAGGAAGACCTGATAAAATTTTTTCATTATAAATTGTATTTTCAATATTTTTTGACATTTTTTAATCCTTAAGCAAAGTATCTATTTGTATTTTGAAAGCCTCTTTTGGCTTCATCAGAAAAGTTCGCATAATCTTCATCTTTAAAATCAACACTATCAAAGATTGTAATTTCTACATCACTTGGATTATAAGTTCCTTTATCCATAGAATGTGGAGTATTAGATAAAATTAGAAGTACATCCATATGTGCAGTAAGTTCAATAAGATCACCTTTTTTTGCACATCTTGGATTTAATTCTAACTTTGAACCTTCTTTTACATCTACTTTTCTAAAAATATTTAAAGCTGGAATCATATCTTTTTTACCCATTCCATATTTACCAAGTTCAATTAAAAAGTTTTCTCTATCTGATTTATAATATCCATTTCTACAACTTTCATAAGTTGCATCACCCTCAAAATTTTCTTTTACTATTCTTGCATTACTAATTCCACCTAATATATCAAATAAACCATCACTTTTATCTTCTGTAATAGCAAATAAAACTCTTCCCATTTCAGAAAGTAAAACTTTTTCTTTTCCTAAAAAAGCATTCCATTGAACTTTTACAGTATCTGCACTATTAAATCTTTCTGCTACATTTGAAGAGTTATAAAACATTGCAGATAAACTTGCATTATCACCTAATGCTTTTAGTTGAATTGTTTGTCCTCTTTTAATTTTTTTTGACCATTTTACACTTGAATATAAAATCTCATTTAATACTATTTTTTCACTTCTCATTATTTTGTCCTTTTTTACTTGCGTCAATATCATTTACGATTGTTGAACCATATCTATTTGGGTAATCTTTATCAGTTTTTATTTTGTCAAATACTAAAACTCTTGTACCTAGTTTAAAAGCTTCACTAATATCGTGAGTTACCATTACAACACCAAATTTTAATTTTGAATGAATATCTAAAAGCAAATTATGCATATCTTGAGAAATGCCTGGATCTAAAGCTCCAAAAGGTTCATCCAACAATAATAGTTTTGGCTCTTTTACTAAAGATTGAGCAATTGATAATCTTTGCTTCATTCCACCACTTAATTCATGAGGATATTTCTCACTAGAATTATCTAAACCAACTGCTTTTAAAATCTCCATTGCTTTTTCATAAGCTACTTTTTTTTCTTTTCCAAAAAGTTTTCCAAAGAATTTAGATTTTTCGAACTCTATTCCAATTATTACATTATCAATTACATTTAAATGATTTAATGTAGAGTATCTTTGAAAAACAATTCCTCTTTCATCACTTGGTTCTTTTGGATAATCTTTACCCTCAAAAAGCAACTCGCCTTTTGTAGGATCTTCTACACCTAAAAGCATTCTTAAAAATGTAGTTTTTCCACATCCTGAAGGCCCTACAAGAGTACAAAATTCACCATCTTCCATAGAAAAGTTTAAATTTTCTAAGATAATATCTTCGCCATAGATTTTCCAAATATTTTTTGCTTTAACTAAACTCATTTTTACTCCTTACCAAACCAAGGGAATAACTTTTTATTAAATTGTCTTAATATAAAATCAATTAAAAAAGCTAAAAATGTAATCCATAAAACATATGGTAAAATCACATCCATTGCAAGATATCTTCTAACTAAAAATATTCGATAACCTAGACCTTCAGTTGCAGCAATTGCTTCTGCTGAAATTAAGAAAATCCATGCAGTTCCTAAAGTAAGTCTCATTGAGTCAATAAGTCTTGGCAAAATTTGAGGTGTAATAACTCTTGTAATAATTTGCCAAGTGCTTGCTCCTAAAGTTTGTACTTTTATAATCTGTTCACTAGGTATTTCTTTCACTCTTTGATAAATTTCTCTTGTCATAATAGGAGCAACACCTAAGATAATAAGTACAACTTTTGAAACCTCTCCAAGACCAAAAACAATAAATAAAATTGGTAACATTGCCATTGTTGGTATAAGTGAAATAAACCATATCAAAGGAGATATAGTTGAAGTCACATAAGGTATTACTCCTATAGTGATTCCAACACATAAAGCAAATAATGCACTAATAAGTACTCCCATTGCTAATCTTTGTAAACTAGACAAAGTATCATTTAATAAGATATATTCACCACTTCTTTTACTTGGCTCAAATGCCATTTTACTCATAGCATTAATACTCTTTTCTATTGAAGGTAAAAGTTTATCATTAGGGTTTTCAGCAAGTCTTGCGGAAGAACTACTAACATAAAGTATAGCAATCAATAAAAAAGGTACTAATCCCAAAAACAAATTTGTTGATTTTGATGGAACTTGGTTAATCAATCTTTTCATCTATTTATTCCTAACTACAGCGAACCTTCTGCCGCCATTTTCATATATGTATCATCAAATCTTAATTTGATATTTCCCTTATCGCCTATTACTTTTCCATTTGGAAATTCAATTCCAACAAATCCATAATCACTTGCACCTTCTCCATACAAACCATGATTAAATGAAAACTTTGCTACAAATTCCATAGTTTTAACTATTTCATCACTATTATTAAAAGTAACAGCATCTTTTGCTTTATAAAACATATTTGTTGTATTTAATTGATCTTCAAATCCAGCTAAGTCTGTACCTGAAGCATTTGCCATAATTGTTTTTGCATCTTTAGTTTTTTGTGATTTTTCAGTCATTAACGACATCATTTCATACCATGCACCAACTAGAGCTTTCCCAAAATTTGGGTTGTCTTTTAATGTTTGTGTATTTACTACTAATAAATCAAGAATCTCTCCAGGAATATTTGAAGAATTGAATAAATTATTAGCTTTTGGCATTTTCATAATTTCACTAACTTGCGGTTTCCAAGTAACAACTGTCGAGACATCTGCTGTAGTATATGCAGATACCATATCAGCATCTGAAGTATTTATAATTGTAATATCTTTTTCAGACAGACCATTTTTTTCTAAACCACGAGCAAGTAAATAGTGAGAAATTGAAAGTTCAACTAAATTTATATTTGTACCTTTTAAATCTTTAATTGATTTAGCTTCTTTAGAGATAACTACATCATTTCCATTAGATGAATCACCAATAATCAATGCAGTAGAATCAACTCCACCAGCAGCAGGAATTCCTAAAGCATCAGTATTAGCCATTACTGTACCATCAAATTGTCCAGACGTATATTGATTAATTGATTCAATATAATCATTAATTTGTACAATTTCTACATTTATGTCATATTTTTTTGCCCATTTATCCATAATTTTTTGAGATGCAATAACATCCCACGGCATCCAACCAACATAAATGCTCCATGCTATTTTAAACTCTTTTTTTGTTTGTGCATTAAGTGAACTTGTAGTTAATCCTAATAATAGAACAGACAGTGACAGTACTTTGAAAATTTTTGTGAATGTAGATGAGTTCATCTTGTTTTCTCCTAAATAGAATTTGAAACACATAAAGAGGTATTTAACCTCCCGGGCTTTTATCCCTCCGTGTAACTCTATTTAAGAGTCGGTTGCTCTTGGACCAGACATCTTAAAAGACCGGAACCCTAGCTACCTTTGTAGTTATTTAAATGAGGTAAATACCTCTAGTATGTTTTTCGTTAAGTAGAGTATAAAATAAAATAAATTAAATTTCAATGATAATCTGTATATAATATATACAATAATAATCTTAAGTTATCTGATAATAGTTAAATCACTAAAATAATACCCTTGCATAAAATCAATTTCTAATTCTTTTGCAAATGAATAATCACTATAAGTTTCTATGCCTTCAATAATTGATTTTTGATTATTAAGTTTTATTGTTTTAAGTAAGCCTTTTAAATACTCTATATAAGCAGGATTCTTTTTTATTTGGGCTAAAAAGGATTTATCTATTTTTATATATTTACTTCTATTCATTAAATAAAAAGAAAACATTGAGCCATCTTGTGCAAAATCATCTAAGGCAGAAGCAATTCCTTTTTTTTGTAACCAAGAACTGAAATCATGCATAATTTTGCTGCTTTTTTCATCATCACTTCCATTTTCTGTTATTTCAACTACTATTTCATTTTTATGAGGTTTTAAAAAATTTTCCCAATACTCTTTTTGCTCAAAAGTATTAACTATATCTGCATCAAAATTTAAGAATAATTTTTTATCTTCTCTATAGTTTTCTATTTGATGTTCTTTATTCTTTTTTTCTAGTTCGAAAAAAAACTTATTATTATGATGAAGTTTTCTAAATATTTCTTCTGTACTTAGTACTTCTTGATTTACTTCAAATTTTGAAAGAGCTTCATAGCCATATATAGAATCATCTCTTATATCAATAATTGCTTCATATTTTGTTTTGTATTCTGAGTTTTTTATTAAGTGTTTAAATTCCAATGTATCCATAAATGAAATAATAACGAATTATAACTTAATATAAAATGATACTGATTATCAATTGTTTAAATAAATAATTTTTATTTTTAAGAATCTTAGCTTTTAATATTATGTTAATAAATAATCCTAATATTGTGTTCTTATTTTTTTATTGAAGGACTTATAAAAATAAATAGAGGGAAAGTAGAGGGGGAAAATTAATTTTGAATTGGAGAAATTTAATATGAGAGAAATTACTATAGGTAATGAACCTATAGAATTTTGCAAGTATTTATTTTGTATTTTTAATTACTGATAGTACTTTAGATGAAAGAGATATTCCAGCTTTACTACAAGCATCAAATATATTTTCATTACTTTGAACAAGTCTTATAAATACTTCTTCTTTTTCGCTTAACGCGATATTAGCTATTGACATAGTTATCCTTTGTTATTTATTACATAAAATAATCATTTAGAGAGGACAAATTCTTAAGTTAGTGGTACGCTTGACACGATTCGAACGTGTGACCGATGCCTTAGAAGGGCATTGCTCTATCCAGCTGAGCTACAAACGCACTTATTAGGTTTTTTGAATTGGTTGCGGAAAGTGGATTTGAACCACTGACCTTCGGGTTATGAGCCCGACGAGCTACCGTACTGCTCTATTCCGCGTTCTAAAAGTTTAAAAGTAAAATAAAATAAATCGTAAGATAAATTGAATATTAGTTTTTAATTATAAAAAGGTGGTGCGGATGAAAGGACTTGAACCTTCACACCGCGAGGCACCAGATCCTAAGTCTGGCGTGTCTACCAATTTCACCACATCCGCACAAAGCGTCTTAATAGTAAAGACAAAAAAAAAGATTTAGCTGATTGGTAGTTCAACTTAAATCTTGAAATGGTACGCCTGACACGATTCGAACGTGTGACCGATG
>JBFHGG010000097.1:0-9803 GCA_041583235.1 Halarcobacter sp. | reverse complement strand
GCTAATGGAGATACACTTTTAAGTATGTTAAGAAGTGGAGAAGTTACTGTTGCCATGGGATGGGACGGTGGTGGTTGGAAACTACATAAAGAAAATCCTGATATCGATTTTGTTGCACCAAAAAGTGGAGCACTAGGATGGATTGATACTTTTGCAATTCCTTCAAAAGCAAAAAATGTTGAAGGTGCTTATAAATGGATTAACTTTATGTTAAAACCTGAAAATGCAGCATACTTTACAAATGACCAAGGTTATGGAACAGCTTCAAATGGCGCAATTGAGTTTTTTGATGCTGAGAAAAAAGATAATTTTGAAAGAACATTTTCTCAAGCTGATATTGATAATATCAATTGGTATCCTCCAGTACCTTCAAAACTAGAAAAAATTGAAGGTAAAATTCTAGACAAAGTTAAATCAGCAAAATAAAATAAAAAAAGGGGGGGGGGAAGTTAAATTCCCCCTACTTTAGGAAAATTAATGCAAAATGTATTAGATATAAAAAATCTTAAAAAAGAATTTGGAAATCATACTGCTGTTAATGCTGTAAATTTTCAAGTTGAAGAAGGTAAATTTTTCTCAATCTTAGGACCTTCTGGTTGCGGTAAGACAACTCTACTTCGTATGATTGCTGGGTTTTTAGAGCCAAGTTCAGGAAATATTCTTATAAATAATAAAGAGATGATTGGTGTATCACCAAATAAACGTCCTGTGAATCTTGTTTTTCAAAACTTAGCACTTTTTCCAATGATGAATGTACAAGAGAATGTAGCATTTGGATTAAAAAGACAAAATGTAGGTAAAAAAGAAATTGAAAAAAGAGTCAAGTCCATGCTCGAAAAAGTTCATCTTGAGGATTATTTAAATCATAATGTGCAAGATCTTTCAGGAGGACAAAGACAAAGAGTTGCAATAGCAAGATCTCTTGTATTATCCCCATCAATTCTACTTTTGGATGAACCTTTAGGCGCTTTAGATTTAAAGCTTAGAGAAGAGATGAAAATAGAATTGAAAAAGTTACAAAATGAAATTGGAACTACTTTTATTTACATAACTCACGATCAATCAGAAGCTTTAGTAATGAGTGATAAAGTTGCAGTCATGAACAAAGGTCAATTAGAACAAATAGATACTCCTCAAAATCTCTATGCAAATCCAAAAACTAGTTTTGTGGCAGGATTTGTGGGCGAAACAAATGAATTTGAAGCTTTTAAAGAAAATGAATCTTCTGTTATAACAAAAGAAGGTAATAGTTTTTTATCAATATTTGTAGATAAAGATATTCAAAAAGATTGTACTTTATTTGTCAGACCTGAAGCTATAGCTCTTTTTCCAAAAGAAGACGAAAAAGATATGAATTATTTTGATTTAAAAGTAAAAACAATACTTTTTGATGGTTCAAATACAAAAATCCTTGCAACATTTATAGGGAATAATCATGAAATAATGGTTTCGCTACCACAAAATAGAGAATTTGCACATATAGAAAAAAATGATATTGTGAAAGCTGGCGTTCACAAAGAAGATTGTAAGTGTTATAAATCATGAAAAAACATATTAAATTAGGCTTTTTAATTTTCTTCATACCTGTATTTTTATGGCTTTTTTTACTCATAATCTTACCACAAATTGATTTGTTAATAATGTCATTAAAAGTAGAAAATGACCTAGGAGATATGGTTTGGGGTTTTGCTAACTATAATGAGTTTTTCTCAGAAGAAATATATTGGTTAACTTTTGTTAGAACTGCTATATATTCAATTTTAGTAACAGTTTTAACTTTTATAGTTACTTTCCCAATTGCTTTTTATATTACAAAAATAATTTCTCCTAAATATAAAGGTTTTTTAACAATCATACTTTTAATGCCTTTTTGGGTTAGTGAATTAGTACGTGTTTATGGTTGGATGATTTTATTAAGAGAAAGTGGAGTCATAAACTATTATTTAATGGAGTTTGGACTAATTGATAAACCAATACAAATGCTTTACAATGATGTTTCAATGATTATGGGACTTGTTTACACTTCTATGTTGTTTATGATAGTTCCAATTATATCAGCTCTTGATGGAATGGATGATAGTTATATTGAGGCTGCACTAGACCTTGGTGCATCTAAAACAGTGATCTTTTTCAAAATAATTATACCATATGCTGCACCAGGGATAGTTTCTGGTTCTATTGTTGTTTTTATGCTCACATTAGGTAATTATTTAACTCCAAATCTTATGGGTGGTAAAAATTCATTGTGGTTTACTGAACAAATTTATAACCAATTTATTGCAAGTTTTAACTGGAATCAAGGTGCTGCTTTTGGATTTTTACTTTTAATTCTATCTTCCGCAATTATTTGGATTGGTTTAAAAATTAGTAAACAAAACCTTTCAAAGGCTCTTTCATGATACGATCTTTACCTAGAAGTAAAAAATATAATATTGGCTTTCTAATATATATAATTATATTTTATCTTTTTTTATTTGCACCTTTAGTTATTACTTGTATTTTAGCTTTTAATAATTCAGATTTTCCAAGTTTACCCTGGAAAGGGTTTTCATTAGATTGGTTTTTTTCTGATACTAGAACTAGAATTGGAATATTTAATGATCAAAATAGTTTACAAAGTATTTATATAAGTATTCAAACTGCATTTTTCGTTTCAATATTTTCTTTAATAGTTGGAACAATGGCTGCATTTTTATTTGAAAGAGAAAACTTCAGATTTAAACAAGCTTTTTATTTTCTTGCTTTGCTTCCTTTAGTAATTCCAGGGGTAATACTTGGAATATCTTTACTTTTAGGAACAAATAGTGCTGGGACATACTTTGAAGATACATGGGGAATAGATATAGCTATTCTCAGACCTAGTTTTTGGTTAGTAGTTCTTGGACAATTTTCATTTATTTCAACATTTGTTTTACTTGTAGTATCTGCTAGACTTAAAAAATTTGACAACTCTTTGTCAGAAGCTGCACTTAATTTGGGTGCTAGCAAATTTGACACTATAAGATTAATTATATTACCATTTTTAAAACCTGCTCTAATTGGCGCAGGAGCTGTTGCATTTTTAATGAGTTTTGAAAACTTTAATACTACATTATTTTTAGTAGGTTCGGATACAACTTTACCTGTAAACTTGTATTTACAAGTACGAGATGGTAGTACTCCAATTATAAATTCAATATCATTTTTATTGATAATATCTACTTCAATTTTAGCAGTTTTAAACTTGGTATTTACAAAAAAAGAATCAATTTAAGAGAGTGTAAGTCAATGAATTTTTGGAATAATTTTGAAAAAGATATACAAGCACTTATTTCTCATAGAGGAAGAAGAATCATAAGAGCAGAAAATACAATTTCCGCATTTGAACAGGCAATTTTAAAATATAAAATTGTTGAATTTGATGTGACATTTAGTTCTGATGGCATTCCCGTTATAATACATGACAGTACATTAGAAAGGACTAGTAATGTAAAAGATTTTGATGAATTTAAAGCGCCCTATTCAGTCGTTGATTACACATATAAACAACTTCAAAAATTAGATTTTGGCTCTTGGTTTATAGAAGAAGATCCTTATGGAACTATAAAAGATGGAAGTGTTTCAGTAAAAGAATTAAAAGACTTAGGAATACAAAGAATATTGACGTTAAAAGAACTTTTGATTTTTTTAAGAGATAATAATACCCATGCAAATATAGAAATTAAAGACTTACAAGATACAAAATTTGATAAGGTAGCTGTTCGTGAAATATTAAAAGTTGTTGATCAAACAGATATGCAAAACAATATTATAATATCTTCTTTTAATCACAACTATTTAAAACAAGTATATAAAATAAATTCTTCTATTGAAACCGCAGCGTTACAAGAGGATTATCATCCTAAAGATTTAATAAACTATCTAAAAGATTTACATGTACAAAACTACAACCCTTGTTTTAAAATCACAGATAAAACATTAGTTAGAAGATTAAATAAAGCAGGATTTTATGTGAATGTTTATACTGTAAATGAACAAGATGATATAGATAAACTTTTTAAATGGAAAGTAAAATCTGTTTTTACCGATGTTTAAAATTATTGTCTCATAATTAGATTCTATTGCCTTACTTTAAAAATTTTAAGATAAAATCTCGCCAATGAATTTAACTAAAGAACAAATTGAAATAATAAATGCAAAAGAAAAATCTTTTAAAATAAATGCTGTTGCAGGTAGTGGTAAAACAACTACTCTTTTAGAGTATGCAAAAAAGAATTCTCATCTAAAAATTTTATATCTTGCATATAATAAATCCCTGCAAACTTCTATTCAATCAAAGCTAAAAGAGTATAATCTTTCACATATGAAAATAAGTACAATCCATGCGTTAGCTTATAATAAGATACAAGCCTATCAGTATAATTTATGTAATGATTTAAAAATTAATGTAATAGAATTTTGCTTATGTGAATATGAACATCAAATTAATCAAAGATCAAACTATTTTCCTATACCTGAGTATGTAGCTTTAATTAAAGATTTAGTTAACTTTTATTGTAACTCATCTTTAATTGCCTTAGATGATGCTCTTCTTAAAAGATTTAAAAAACAGTGTGATTTAGGGCAGAAGATTATAGACTTATTAAATAAAGATGAACAAAAAGCCTTAAATCATTTAAAATATATACTTTCAGCTATGAAAAACAAAAAGATTGATGCAATCCATGATTTTTATCTAAAAATGTTTTACTTAAATAAATCTATTTGCAAAAGTTTAGATTATGATTTAATACTTGTAGATGAAGCTCAAGACATTTCTGATGTTATGATAGGAATTGTTGAAGCCCAAGATTGTAGAAGGATTTATATTGGTGATTCTTTTCAACAAATTTACTCTTTTAGATATGCAATTAATGCATTATATAAAATTGATTTACCTGAATATTCTTTATCAAAAAGTTTTAGGTTTGCAGATTCTTATGCAAAAGTTTTAGAAAAATCATTAAATGAACTTTATAATATAAATACAAAAAAAACCTTAAAAATTTCAGGAGTGGACACGAACACAAAAGTTGGCAAAAATGCCATTGATACAACTAAACCTTATTGTGTAATTGCAAGAACAACTTTTGGATTAGTTCAAGAGCTTGTCTTTTTAATGCATGATGATAAAAAAATATACTTTGAGGGTGGTTACTCTTCATACTCATTTATGAATCAAACTGTATACTCTATATTCTATTTAAAAGAAAAAAAGTTTGATAAAATAACACTTGCTGAAATAAAAGAGTTTGAATCAATCCATGAACTTGAGCAATTTTCAAAAGATACTAAAAATCAAGACTTTTTAAATGTAATAAAATTTATTAATGCCTATGGTGATAATATTTTTGAAATTAATAAAAAAATAAAAGAAAAACTTACCACTAAAAAAGAGGATGCTGATATTATATTCACAACTACACATAAATCAAAGGGTTTAGAGTATGAACAAGTTTTAATGGCAAATGATTTTGTTACAAAAAAAGAGATTTCAAATCAAAAAAACAAAATGTCCCTAATCCAAGAGTTAGAAGAATTAATATATATTATGTTGCAGCAACAAGGGCAAAAAAAGCTATAACTCTTGCTTCTCTAAACTTAGATTATAAATATAATGAAAATGACAATCAAGCCCCTATTTCAACCAAGTATAGAAAAAAGTCAAGTGATAAAAAAATGAAAAATTTACAAGAAGAATGGTTGAAAAATCATAGAGTAAAAAAGGTGGCATTTTAATGGAATATTTATATACAATATTTGAAGTACTAATTGGAGTTTATTTTATCTATCTTTTAGTTAAGTTTTTAAAATGTAAATTTGGAAAGTGTGATTTAAAATAATCTAAATCACACTTAAAGATTTAATCTCTAATTTTATAATTCAGATTCTATTAAATCAACTAAATTTTGCCATCCAAAAGTTTGTAAAGGTTTTCCATTTACAAAAAACGCAGGAGTTTTATCAGCTTTTAAAGTATCAGCATCAGCTAAATCTTGTCTTATGATTTCATCAGCCTTAGGATCATTCATAAACTTACCTAATTTTTCCATATCTAAACCTTTTACTTGAGATAATATTCTCCAAAGTTTTTGAGGATTTACTACATGATGATCTATCCAGTTAACTTGCGTACCAAACATAAAAGTTAAAGTTTCCATAAACAAACCTTGTTCTCTCGCACCCTCTAACATTTTAACAGCATAATTTGAGTTTTGATGAAAAGGAGCATATCTTAAAACTAATTTTATATCACCCTCTTTCTCTTTCATTAACTTTTTTACTCTAAAATGGAAATCAGCACAAGTTCCACAAGCGGGGTCAAAGAATTCGACAAGTTGTACTTTTGCATCTTTATTTCCAATAACTAATGAATAAGGTCTTTGGAAAAGCTCTGCTTGTTCTTTTGACATCTTTGATAGTTTCTCAGACTGAGAATTTTTGTAAGTGTAAGCACCACCAATAAAGATTGCTATTAATATAACAATTGAAACTAAAACTACTTTTTTATTTTGCATATCTATCTCCGTAATAAATTGGCATGATTTTATCTAAATTCCTGTGTAGTTTATATGTAGATAATATTTTTTTATTAATTTACTTTTAAAATTGCACAATTACATAAGTCATCACTTTCATAATTAGTTAATTCCCCAGCTTTTTTATTAGGATAAGGAAAAAGTCTTACGGTAAGGGGTTTATTTAATCTAAAAGCCATAGTTCCAGTGTCTCTCATTAAACTTGAAATTTTTTCAATTGATGTATTTCCTGGAATAGGAACAGTGTCAAGTCCTATACCACAAACTGCACTATTTGTTAATAAAGTTCTAATATCATAATTGTTTTCTATTGTTCCTTGTGCAAGTCCTAAGTCTTCAATTACAGCAAGCATTAAACCTGAAAAGCCAACTAAAGGTAAATTTTTAAGATTTTTAAAGACTTTTGTTAATAAAGATGAGGCTTCGATACTTCCTGCTGCTCCAAAAAATTCAACACCTAATAGCTCATATACTTTTGTCATTGATGAACAATTTTTAGAAGGAGCTGCTGAACTATCTATTCCAACAAATTTAAAGTCATTTTTAATACTATCTTTTTCATAATTATCTAAAATTATTTTTACATTATTTACATGGTATTGTAAAGCCTCACTCATAATCTCATAATATTTTAAAAACAATTCTTGGTGATTATTAATTTTATTATTTTTATTAAATTCTTCTAAAACATGAACTAATAAATCTGGTGTTTCAAATCCAATTACATATGAATTTGTTTCTTTACTATCATGATATGAAGCAGGAAAATATGGAATAAAAGTTTTACAATTAAAGTTTACAGTAAAATTAAAATTACCCTCACCTCTTGGTGTTAATTGTGAGATTCGTTGAACTGCTTTTGAACAATGAGAAATAAGTTCATTATCTAAAATATCATATTCATTTATTGGAATATTTACACAAGCATTACAAAGATCTCCATAAGAAGCTATAAGTTCTGGTAAAAGTTTAATTTCTTTTATAGTTTTTGCTTCCCCTATTGCAAACCTAATTCTTAAGCCCTCTTTTGAAAAAGAGTTTAAAAGCTTAGATAAAAGTTCTAAATCCTTTTTTGCACTTTCTAAGCTTGAAGTATCAAGATACTCTCCAAAAGCATTTGTAACAATTCTTATTGATTGAACTTCATATTCATTTTGATTGAATTTTTCTGTTAATTCATTACAAAAATCACAAGCTTTTTTAATCTCGTTTTTCCATAATGATTTGTTTGTATTTAGACTTAAAAAAGTTGTTATTGTTCTTATTTTACATAAATCTTTATTTTTATAGTTAATAGTTTTCATTTATTTGCTTTCTAAATTATTTTTTTAAGTATAACAAAAAAATAAACTTCAAACAATGCAAATCTTGCTATAATTGCGACAATTTAAATGAAAGAAAACAAATGGAATTTATTGAAGATATTTCAACAATGTGGATATTAATATTTATGATAACTGGGTTTATAGCAGGATATATAGATTCAATTGCAGGTGGTGGTGGAATGATAACTGTTCCTATGTTACTTTTTAGTGGTATTCCTCCAATTTATGTTTTAGGAACAAATAAAATGCAAAGTGTAGTTGGTGCATTAATGTCTACTATAAAATATGCCCTTAGCAAAAAAATATCTTGGAAAATTGTATCTATTGCTATAATTCCTTGTTTACTTGCATCATATATTGGAAGTCAACTTGTAATGTTTTTATCTGATGAAATAATACAATGGGCAATTTTATTATCAATACCTATTGCCTTACTTGCCTTATTTAAAAAAAGTAAAACAATAGAAGAAGAAAAAGTAGAACTATCTAAAAAAAATATTATTTTAGCAACTGCTCCTATTGGATTTTATGATGGACTATTAGGACCTGGGACGGGAACTTATTTAACAATTTCAATGAAAAAATTTTTGTCTTTAGATTATTTAACTTCCACTGCATCAACTAAGCCTCTTAATTTTGCAACAAATTTTGGTTCAGTTTTAGCTTTTTTCTTTGCTGCTAAAATTTTATGGTTAGCTGCAATTCCTATGGGATTAGCAAATATTGCTGGTTCTTATGTGGGAAGTCATTATGCTATAAAAGGCGGGGAAGCATTTATAAAAAAAGTATTGGTATTTGTTTTAGTATTTATGCTATTAGCAAATATTATTAAGATAATTGTAACTTAGATAAGTTCATTATCTTAATTTATTGAAGATATTGTATTATTTGTTAGAGCCTCATAAGCTACTAGAATTTTCTTTCTTTCAATTCCCCATCTATATCCGCTCATAGCTCCAGATTTAGCTAAAACTCTATGACATGGAATTAAATATCCAATATGATTAGAACCAATTGCACTAGCAACGGCTCGCACTGCTTTTGGTTTATTTATACTATTTGCAATATCTTGATATGTTGCAATTGTTCCATTTGGAATATTTAATAAAGCTTTCCAAATATTTATTTGAAAATTTGTTCCTTTTACATATAAATCAAATTTTTCTTTTTCTATAAAAATTTTATTTAAATACTCTTGTGCTTCATTATCATTCTCTATTAAGTCAGCTTTTGCCCAAATCTCTTTAAATCTATCAAAAAGTTGTTCTTTGTTTTCATTATTTGAATCAACAAAACCAAGATAAGAAACACCTCTTTTTGTAAAACCTATTAAGGCTTCACCAAAAGGAGTTACCCCAAACCCATATGTAATTTTTACATTCTTTCCTAACTCTTTATACTCTTTGGGAGTAACACCAATAATATTTACAAATAAATCATGTAGTCTACTTGGGCTTGAAAGACCTAAATCTAAAGAACTTTCTAAAATTGATTTTGATTCTTTTAAATGCTCTTTTGCATAATTTAATGTAATTGATTGTAGAAATTGTATAGGAGTAACACCAACATACTCTTTAAATACTCGTATAAGATGGAATTTACTCATTCCTATATATTCTGCTATTTCATCGATTGTAGGTTGTTCTTTGAAGTTTTCATCTATATATTTTATGACTTTTTCTATTTTTGTATAATTTTGATTTTCTATATTTAAATCATTTGTCATAAAATATTCCTATAAAGTTTAGATGATATTTTATACCACCTAAACTTTTTATTTTGTTAATATTTTGAAATAAAGAAAAATCTAATACGTCGAGTTCTCATAAATAACAAAATCACGAGCAAGAGTCTTAAGCTCTTCTTTAATACTAGCTTGTAATTCTGTGTTATTAATATCATCTAATACATCACATATTTT
>JBFHGG010000096.1:0-9975 GCA_041583235.1 Halarcobacter sp. | reverse complement strand
TTAATAAAAAAACTGAAAAAACTAAAAAATCATCAATTACCATTATTATATAAAAATGATTCTAAGAAATATTTAGAAAATATTGACTTAAATAATTTAAAACAAGTGGTCTGTTTTAAGGCAAATCTTTTTTTTGATACATCTTCTTTTAAAGAAGAGATTAAACCTTTAAATAATTTATGTAAAAAAGGTAACTTTTTAAATTATAATGATTTTAAAAATGACTTAAGATATAAAAAGATGTTATATTTTTTACCTCACAGATATGATTGGGTTTGTACTTCAAGTATTGCTAATAATTGGGCCTCATATGATTCTATTTTTAATGAAATAACAAGATACATTGATTTAAAGAAATCACCTTTAATACAAATTAAATTTAATAATGAAGTGAAAGAATATTTTATCTTATGGTAATAAATAATATTATGTAACCCTCTAGTAATAGTTTTATATTAGAATCCTGCCAAAATAATAATTTTGGAGAAAAAATGACAAGCTTTTTTAATAATATATCACTTAAAAATAAAATACTATTTATTTTAGCTATCCCAATTCTTGTAATTGTAATTTTATCTTTAGGTATTTTAAATGATAAAATCAATGAACAAAACTCAATACTTAGAACAAAAAGTTATTTGGAATTTTCTCTTAAATCTGCAGAGTTGATGTTTGGCTTGGAAGATGAAAGAGAGTATAGTTTAAATAGTTTAAATACTTATGCTAAAGAATCAAAAAATGAACTTTTAAATTCTAGAGTTAATGTTAATAATAATATAAATAATTTGAAAACTTTTCTAAATGATTTTAATTATTCAGAATTTCCACTTGAGTTTAAAATTGAAATAAATAAATTAACAGAAAATTTAAAAGATATCAATAAATTTAGAAAAAAAATAGATGATATAGCTTTGAGTGATGATGAACTTGAAAACTATTATGGAAATATTACTAAGAAACTAATGCTTTTTGTGGATGATATTGTTTCTTATAGTAATGATGGAGTTTTATCTAAGAAACTTCAATCTTATATTGCAATGCTTCATGTATCTATGAATGCATATCAAGAAAAAAAAATTGTTAAAGAGGTATTTACTAAGGGTGTACTTACTAATGAATACTATTATCAATTTTCTTCATTAGTCTCCGTCCAAGATACTTTTATTGATATGTACAAAAAAATTGATAATAAAAAAAAGTTAGAATTTATTGAAATAGAGTCTAACTGTGATGCTTGTAAAGATGTTTTGAATTTTAGACAAATGATTTTTGATAAAAGCAAAAAAGATAGCATTATAACTTCTATTTTTGAACAAGCAGGATATGGAGGATTGATACATAATTATAAAAACTATCTTTTAAGAGCAAAAAATTCTTATCTGAATAATGTTATGAAATATCATACAGGAATTAAAAGAAGCATAAATAAATATAGAAGAATAAAAGTTATTACAAAAGAAGAAAAAAAGCTTTTAAAGCTTGTTAAAAATGTATTTGATTCATATATGGGAAATGTTCTGGATATAAGTGATGGCATTGCTCAAGGTAAATCAATAAGTGAAATAGACTTTCAGATAAAAATTGATGATAAAGATGCAATGAATGCATTAAGAAAATTAAATAAAAATATTTTTGGAGCAAATACAGATAAATGGGAAATTGCTTCTTCAGAAAGAATTAACTTCTTTAATAAAATTGAAGTAGCTTTATCTAATGAAATTAAGCTTTATATTGATAATAAAAATAATCAATTAAATAGAGAATTTACTCTAATGGCATTATTTATTATATGCATGCTAATTATTGTATTTATTATAAGTACCTTAATGACAAAAAAAATTGTTTTATCCTTAAATACTTTTAAAATAGGACTTGAATATTTCTTCTCATATGTAATACGAGAAAAAGATTATTTAAAACCTATGGAAGTTAAAGGAAGTGATGAGTTTGCTCAAATGACTCATAATATGAATGAACAAATTAAAAAAATTGAGAAAATTATCGAACAAGATAAAAAAGTAGTAGCTGAAATTTCTGATATAATGGGAAAAGTTTCTAATGGTTTCTTTGAATATAAAATTCATCAAGAAGGTGCAACTACTGAAGTTGAATCATTAAAACAAATTATTAATAAAATGATTACTTATACAAAAATAAAAGTTAATAACATAAATAAAGTATTAGATAATTATGCAATGGGTAATTATAGTTATAGATTAACAGAAAATGAAAAAGTAGGTATGTATGGTGATTTTGGAACACTTTCAACTGGCTCAGTTCTTTTAGGACAATCAACTTCACAGCTAGTTGCCATGATAACAAATGCAGGAAAAGAGTTAGAATCAAACACTCAAGTTTTAACAAGTTCTTCTAAATTACTTTCAAATAGTGCAAAAGAACAAGCTTCTTCATTAGAAGAGACAGCTGCTTCTATTGAAGAAATGTCTAATAATATGAAATCAAGTTCGAATGATGTCATTAGAATGTTAAATATTGCAGATGACCTTGGAACTTCTGCATTAAGTGGAAATAAACTTGCATCTATGACTTCTAGTTCTATGGATGAGATTAATGATAAGGTTACTGCAATTAGTGATTCTATTACAGTTATTGATAAAATTGCATTTCAAACAAATATTCTTTCATTAAATGCAGCTGTTGAGGCAGCAACGGCAGGGGAAGCAGGCAAAGGTTTTGCTGTAGTTGCACAAGAAGTTAGAAATTTAGCAAATCGTTCAGCCAAAGCAGCTAATGAGATAAAAAAACTTGTTGAAGATGCAAAAGTAAAATCAAATGAGGGTAAAATAATTGCTACAGATATGATAAATGGATATGAAAATTTAGCTTCTAAAATTGTAGATACAAAAGATATTATAGATAATGTTAGTACATCAATAAAAGAGCAAGATGCAGGAATGGTACAAATTAATGATGCAATTTGTTTATTAGATCAAATGACACAAAAAAATGCAGCCACCTCTACAGATATTGATTCACTTTCAAAAGAAGTTGCCAATTTATCTTCTAGACTTTTAGGTATTACGCAAAAAGCAAAAATTGATAATAAGTATTATGATATGGTTGATGATATTGATTTAATTCAAGATATATCAAAATATAAAAATGATCATATAAATTTTAAGAAAGTATATTTTGAAGCTTTGGACTCTTATGAAACCTGTACTGTAAAAGATTGTCTTTCATGTAATTTAGGAAAATGGATTACAAATTCAGAAAATATGGGAAAAACATATACTCATTCAAATCAGTGGTCAATACTTAAAGAGAAACATGAATATGTACATAATAGAGTACAAAATTATCTTAACCTTAATGCTAAAAAATCAGATAATACTACTTTAAAACAATCTGCAAAAGATATTGAAGATGTAACTTTTGAAATATTTAATTTATTAAATGATATAGCAGTTGTTAATACTAAATTTCTAAGAAATCAACTAAGATAACAATATGAGAATCATCTCATATTGTTACTATTATAATTTTAACTTATATTTATATTAACATTCTCTTAACTAACTAGTTGTATAATACAAAATAATAATTAGTTATAGGAATTATAAGTTGAGAAAATTAATAAATATCTACACTTTATACAAAGATGGGTTTAAAAATCTTACTCTTGGTAGGACTTTATGGAAGATTGTCTTTATAAAACTAATTATTGTTCTGATCTTCTTGAAATTCTTTATTTATGATAAAAATTTAAAAACTGAATATCTTACTGAAGAGAAAAAAATTAATTATGTATTACAAAATCTTATAAAGGAATAGTTATGGAAGAGTATTTAATAGATTGGTCTAGAGCCCAATTTGCATTAACTGCTATCTACCACTGGATCTTTGTACCTTTAACTCTTGGTCTTGGATTTATAATTGCAATAATGGAAACTATATATGTAAAAACTGGAGATAGTTTTTGGAAGAAAACTACTAAGTTTTGGATGACTCTTTTTGCAATTAATTTTGCAATTGGTGTTGCAACGGGTATTATAATGGAGTTTGAATTTGGTACAAACTGGGCTAATTACTCATGGTTTGTCGGAGATATTTTTGGAGCACCCCTTGCAATAGAAGGAATTTTAGCCTTTTTTATGGAATCAACATTTTTCGCAGTAATGTTTTTTGGATGGGATAAGGTATCAAAGGGGTTTCATCTTTTGTCAACTTGGTTAGTTGCAATTGGCTCTAATTTAAGTGCCCTTTGGATTTTAGTTGCAAATGGATGGATGCAATATCCTGTTGGAATGAAATTTAATCCTGATACAGTTAGAAATGAAATGGTAAATTTTTGGGAAGTAATTTTCTCTCCTGTTGCTATTTCAAAATTTTTACATACAATTGCAAGTGGTTATATAGTAGCTTCTTTATTTGTAGTTGGAATTTCAGCTTGGTATTTACTTAAAAAAAGAGATATTGATTTTGCAATAAAATCAATTATCGTAGGAGCAACTTTTGGATTAATAACTTCTATTTTTGTAATTTTAACGGGAGATGAATCTGCTCATCAAGTTGCCTTAAAACAACCTGTTAAACTAGCTGCAATGGAAGGCTTATATGAAGGAAAGACTGACGCAGGAATTGTAGGTGTTGGAATTTTAAATCCAAAAAAAACAATTACAAATAAGGAAGAGGTTTTTTTATTTGAACTTGAAGCACCTTATGCACTTTCATTTTTAGGATATCACGACATTCATGCCTTTGTACCTGGCTTAAATGATTTAGTATTTGGAAATGAAAAATATAATATAGAAGCAACAAAAAGTAAAATGGAAAAAGGGAAAATTGCTATTAAGGCTTTAAAAGAGTATAAAAATGCAAAAAAAACAGACAATAAAGAGGATATTATAAAATATGAAAATATATTATCAGATAATATTAAATATTTTGGATATGGTCATTTAGATAAGCCTGAGGATGTCATTCCTCCTCTTGCTTTAACTTTTTATACCTTTCACTTAATGGTTGCTTTAGGTTCTTGGTTTTTGGTTCTTTTTGCTCTAATTCTTATCTTTGCTATGAAAAAAAATATTTTAGAATATAGAGTACTTTTAATATCTGCTGTTGCTTCTATTCCCTTAGGATATATTGCAAGTGAAGCAGGTTGGATAGTTGCTGAAGTAGGGCGTCAGCCTTGGGCTATTCAGGATTTAATGCCTGTGGGTATTGCAGCAACTGATATTTCAACTTCAAATGTACAGATTACCTTTTTTATGTTTGCAACACTATTCACAGTTTTATTAATTGCAGAAATAAAAATTATGTTAAAACAGATAAAAATTGGACCAGAGGGAGGGCACTAAAATGTTTGAAAATTTAACATTATTACAACTACAACAGTTTTGGTGGATTATTATTTCACTTCTTGGAGGTCTTTTTGCCTTTATAATGTTTGTTCAAGGTGGACAAACATTATTAGGAAGACTCTCTTTAGGAGATGAAGTATATAAAACAATGCTTGTAAATTCTCTTGGTAGAAAATGGGAGTTAGGGTTTACAACTTTAGTTTTATTTGGAGGAGCTTTATTTGCAGCTTTTCCTCTATTTTACTCAACAAGTTTTGGTGGGGCTTATTGGGTTTGGATGGCAATTCTTTTTTGTTTTATCATACAAGCAGTCTCTTATGAATATAGAAAAAAACCAAATAATTTCTTAGGACAGAAAGTTTATGAAACATTTCTTTTTATTAATGGAAGTTTAGGTGTTATTTTATTAGGTGTTGCTATTGCCACATTTTTTTCTGGTTCAAGCTTTATAGTAGATGAGAATAATTTTTCCCATTGGCAAACTTCTACAAGAGGGTTAGAGGCACTTTTTTCATTTTTTAATTTATCACTTGGCTTTGCTTTATTTTTCTTAGTACGTATTTTAGGAGCATTATATTTTATAAATAATATAGAAAATGAAATAATACGAGAAAGAGCAATAAAAAGTGTAAAAATAGATATGTTAATTTTTTTATTTTTCTTTTTAGCATTTTTATTTATGTTATTTACAAGAAGTGGTTTTGCATATGATGAAAATCAATTAGTTTTTATGAAAGAATACAAATATTTAATAAATTTTTTAGAAATGCCTTTTGTTTTTGTAATGTTTATTTCTGGAGTTGTGATGGTAATTATTGCTGTATTTTTTACAATTCATTTAAAAAAAACTTGTTGTATTAAAACAGGTGGAATAGGTGTTGTCCTAACTGTAATGGCACTTTTTTTGAATGTAGGGCTTAATGGAACTTCTTATTATCCCTCCCTTTCAAATCTACAAAGTTCACTAACAATTATGAATAGTTCAGGAAGTCATTATACTTTAACAGCCATGTCATATGTTGCTTTAATGGTTCCTTTTGTATTAGCATATATTATTTATGTTTGGTATCAAATGGACAGAGTAAAAATAACAAAAGAGGAGATAGAAGATCCTCACGCACACAATTATTAGGATGATATTATGGAGTATTTAAATTCAATTTTATGGTTATGTTCTTGGCCACTTGTTATATATGTTTCTTATAAATTAATATTTAGAAATATAAAAAAAATTTAATAATAAAGGATTATAAAAATGATAGTGTTTCCAGTAAAAACAAAAAGAGAGAATTCAGCGGTTTCACCACTATTTGGCAAAGCAAAATATTTTGCTTTTTTTGATGGCGAAAATTTAAATATAGAAAAAAATCCATATGATCATGGTTCTTACATTATTGATTGGTTTAAAGAAAAAGGTGTTAGTGATGTAATTATAAAAGAAATGGGTATAAATCCCTATAAAAAGTTAAAACAAACTAATATGAATATTCTTTATTCAGGAGATGAAAGAATTACTATTGATGAAGTTATAAAAAAATATAAAGACTCTAGCTTGGAAAAATTAGATGAAAACAGAATTAATGAAATTATAAAACAACATGAAAATAGTCATACTCATGGTTCTGATCATACTCATGACCATAATCATAGTGATCATCACCATCATTAAAAACAAAGGCAAAAGCCTTTGTTTTTAAATTTTAGGAGATATCATTTCTTCAGGTTTAATATATTTTTCAAACTCTTCTTTACTTAAAAGCTTAAGATTAAGTGCTTCTTCTTTTAAAGTAGTGCCATTTTTATGGGCAGTTTTAGCTATAAGTGCTGCATTTTCATAACCAATATAGGGGTTTAATGCAGTTACTAACATTAGTGAATTATTTAAGTATTTTTCAATATTCTTTTTATTTGCTTTTATTCCTATTGCACATTTATCATTAAATGCAAGTATTGTATCACTTAACAATTTTATTGATTGTAATATGTTATATGCAATTACAGGTTTAAACACATTTAATTCAAAGTTTCCTTGACTAGCACTAACTGAAACTGTAGTATGATTTCCCATTACTTGAACAGCAACCATAGTCATAGCTTCACTTTGTGTTGGATTTACTTTCCCTGGCATAATAGAACTTCCTGGCTCATTTTCAGGAATAGAAAGTTCAGCAATTCCACATCTAGGACCTGATGAAAGCCATCTTATATCATTTGCAATTTTCATTAAATTTGAGGCTAGGGCATTTAATGCACCACTTAATACGACTTCTCCATCATGTGCTGTTAAAGCATGAAATTTATTTGGATGGGATTTAAATTTATATTTTGTATCTGTTTCTTTATTTAAGACTTTAGAAACCATTGGAGAAAAATCTGGATGAGAGTTAAGTCCTGTTCCAACAGCAGTTCCTCCAATAGCAAGTTCAGCAATATATTTCATACTATCATCTATTTGATTTAAAGCTTTTTTTAACATTTCAGCATAAGCACTAATTTCTTGTCCTAAAGTAAGAGGGGTGGCATCCTGAAGATGAGTTCTTCCAATTTTTATTATATTTTCAAACTCTTTACTTTTTTTCTTAAAAGTTTTTTTTAGTTTTTTAATGGCAGGAATTAACTGTTTTTGAAGTTCTAAAACAAAAGCAATTCTCATAGCTGTTGGATAAGTATCATTAGAACTTTGTCCTTTGTTGACATCATCATTTGGATGTATGCGTTTTTCTTTTCTAAAATCACTTCCTAAAATTTCACTTGCTCTATTTGCAATTACTTCATTTACATTCATATTTGATTGTGTTCCTGAACCAGTTTGCCAAACTACTAAAGGGAAGTTATTTTTTAATTCTTCTTTTATAACTTCATCGCAGGCTTTTTTTATAGCTTTACATTTCTTGTTCTCTAGTCTTTTTAAATCATTATTAACTATTGCACAAGATTTTTTAAGAAAAGCAAAGGCAGTTATAATTTCTTTTGGCATAGTTTCATTTCCAATTGGAAAGTTTTCTATACTTCTTTGGGTTTGAGCTCCCCAATATTTATCATTTGGGACTTTAATTTCGCCCATTGTATCTTTTTCTATTCGATAATTTTGCATTTATAATCCTTTTTTTATAAAAGTATTATATCATTTTATTTGTTTAATTGTAATAATTATTATCATTTAGTAAGAATGAATTTATTAGAAGTAATTACAAAGTGAGAAAACTCACTTTGTAATATAAAATTTTAAATAGTTCTCCATTTAGCAGGTCCAGTTGTATGAATAGAAACACCTTCAGTGTCAACTGCAACTGTAACAGGCATATCAACTACATCAAACTCATAGATAGCTTCCATACCCATCTCTTCAAATGCAAGAACTTTTGCATCTTTTATTGATTGTGAAATTAAATATGCAGCTCCACCTGTTGCAATTAAGTACATTGATTTGTATTCTTTAATTAAATCAATTGTTGGTTGTTTTCTTTCAGCCTTACCAATCATTCCCATAATACCAATTTCCATCATATCTTTAGTAAATTTATCCATTCTTGTTGATGTTGTTGGTCCTGCAGGTCCTACTTTTTCATCACGAACTGGATCAACTGGTCCAACGTAATAGATAAATCTATCTTTTAAATCTACACCATTTGGTAAAGGTTTATTAGCATTTTTATACTCAACAATTTTTTTGTGAGCAGCATCTCTTGCCGTTAAGATTTTTCCAGTTAATAAAAGTGTATCACCTGATTTAAATTGAGACAAGTTTTCTTTTGTTAAATCTGCAATATTTACTTTTTTAATTGAATCTAATGGTAGTTCAATATCTGGCCAAAGGTCTAAATCTGGTTTATTAAATTTAGCTGGTCCATCACCTTTAAGTTTAAAGTGAATATGTCTAGTAGCAGCACAGTTTGGAATCATTGCAACTGGAAGAGATGCTGCATGACATGGATAATCTAAGATTTTAACATCAACAACAGTTGTTAATCCACCTAAACCTTGCGCTCCGATTCCTATTTTATTAATATCTTCATAAAGTCTTAATCTTAATTCTTCTAAGGCATTTTGTGCACCTCTAGCTTGTAACTCATGAATATCAACATGACCCATTAAAGACTCTTTTGCAAGAAGCATTGATTTTTCTGGATTTCCACCAATACCAATACCTAAAATTCCAGGAGGACACCAACCAGCACCCATTTCTCTAACATTTGCCATAACCCAGTCATAAACTGAATCTGATGGATTTAATACTGCGAACTTAGATTTGTTTTCAGATCCTCCACCTTTAGCAGCAACTGTAATATCTATTTCATCAGAATTATCAACAGTTACATGTATAACTGCTGGAGTATTATCTTTTGTATTAGTTCTAGCTCCTGCAGGATCAGAAACAACTGAATATCTTAGAGTATTATCAGGATTAGTATAACCTTTAGCAACACCTTCATTTAATAAATCTACTAGTTCTTTTGTAATTTCTAAATCAGCTTTTAAACCAACTCTAACGAAAATATTAACACTACCTGTATCTTGACATAATGGTCTATGTCCTAAAGCACACATTTTTGAGTTTATTAAAATTTGACCTAATGCATTTTTTGCAGCTTCTGATTGTTCTTTTTCATAAGCTTCCACTATTGATTTTACGAAATCCTCTGGATGA
>JBFHGG010000095.1:0-10010 GCA_041583235.1 Halarcobacter sp. | reverse complement strand
CACAGGTCCTCGTAAACCTTTTGAAGTAAAAATTAAATCTCCAATGGCCTTTAGTTTTTTTGCCTTTTTTAAATCAATTCGTACAATTGCTTTTGCAATTGTATCAGCTGTACAATTTGCCACCCAAGTCTCTTTAGTATATACAGGTAACATAGCAGGATAAAGCTCTGTAATTTTATGTCCTAACTCTTTTGCAAAAGTGTGACCATCTCCATTTGCTCCTAACATTGGAAATCCTAAACCTCCTGTTGCTACTATTACATTTGAAGAAAGGAATTCTCCTTTTGAAGTTAAAACACCAGTAACTTGAATATCATCTACTAGAATATTTTCTACTTTTACATCGCAGAGTACTTCTACCTCTAATCTCTTTAATTCTTGTTCTAAAGCTTTTATAATAGTAGATGAATTATGTGTAACAGGAAATATTCTAAAACCATCTTTTGTATCAGTTTGAACGCCAATACTTGTAAAAAATTCTCTTAAATCATTTTTATCAAGCATTGAAATAGCTTTTATCATAAACTTTCCATTTCTTCCAAATGAGGCCATAAAGTCTTCATTCGAAAGAGTATTAGTAAGATTACATTTCCCTCCACCTGTAGCTTTTAACTTTGCTCCAAGAGTAGGAAGTTTTTCTAAAAGTAATACTTTCTTTCCAAGTTTTCTAGAAGTAATAGCAGCAATCATACCTGCGCCACCTGAACCTATTATTATTACATCATATTCATCTTTTTTCATTTTGACATCATAACAAAAAGCAAGTAATATCTAGTTTTATTCTTTAAAAAAATATTTACCTTGATTGTTATACTATTTATATAGTTTATTCTAAAAGGTTAAAAATGAAAATAGAATCTTATGATGTACAAATGGAAGCTAATAGTGATTATAATTTAGAACAAAAACATTCAAGTGAATTTAAAACACTTTTGATTAACTCTAAACTTGATACAAAAGAACAAATCCAAAAACAAAATTATGTAAAACTTGAAGTTGCCAAATTAGAAAAAGTATTATTAAGCAGTGAAAAAGATCTAAATCATGAAGATAGAATAAAAAAAAATATTTTAGAAATAGTACTTAGTAATTTTACAAATGAGAAAGAGTTTAAGTTATATCCACTAGAAGGAAAGACTAATACTAAAAACGAAGCTCTAACACAAACAAAAGAAACAACTTTTAAACATTTAAAAGAATATCATCAAAAAAGCAGTCTTGAATATAATACACAAGCTTTTATAAAAACCAATAGAGGTCAAATCAATATAGATTTAAATCTATCCTTTTCTCAAGAATTTTATGAAAAGCATGAAACAATACTTACTACAAAGAAAACCATTTACTTAGATCCTTTGATTATAAACTATGATTCGAATCTTACATCTTTTGATAATATAAGTAGCACAATAAATTTTGAATTTGATTTAAATAGTGATGGAAAAGATGAATCAATTCCTACATTAAAAGAAGGAAGTGGTTTTTTAGCTCTAGATAAAGATAAGAATGGAAGTATTGATAATGGTAGTGAACTATTTGGTGCAAATACAGGAGATGGTTTTAGTGAATTAGGAGATTATGATGAGGATAAAAATAACTTCATAGATGAAAATGATTCAATTTTTAATAATCTATTAATTTGGGAGAGAAATGAAAAAGGAGACAACTCTTTAGTAAGCTTAGGACAAGCAGGAATTGGTGCAATTTATTTATCTGCAGTTGATTCAGGTTTTACATATTCAAGTGCTATTCAAGAGGATTATGCAAGATTAAAACAAACAAGCTTTCATATAAAAGAGGACGGAAAAGTTGGATTAATTACAAGTGTAGATTATGCAATCTAAAGAAAATAAAAGAATTTCTTTTATTTTCCTAGACAGAAAGAACCAAACATTACATCTAACATTTGGTCATTTTCATATGGTCTTGTAATATTTGAAATATTTTCTAAAGCTTCTTTAATATGATGAGCAAAAAATTCTAACTCACCTGTTTGAAGAGGTATTGAAGATTCATTTATATGAAATAAAGTTTTATCCACAGCATCAACTTGTCTACTTGAAATTAGAGTCATATCATCACTATGAGTATTTGAATCAAGTAAAGACTCAAGTTTAAAAACTAAAGGATTAATAGTTTGCTTAGTACTTAATTCAATAAAATTATTAAGTCTATTTTTATCAAATTTATTTTCTAAATCTGTTTTATTTAAAACTTTTATAATCTCTTTGCTATTATTTTCATCTAATATGTTCAGAATTTTTTCATCTTCTTGATCTAAAGTTTTGCTATTATCAAATAAAGAAATTACAATATCAGCTTCATTTACAGCTTCTATTGATTTTTCTATTCCTATTTGCTCAATTACGTCATTAGCTTCTCTAATTCCGGCTGTATCTACTATTTTTATAATATGAGTTCCAATTTTTACAGACTCTTCTATTGTATCTCTAGTAGTTCCAGCAATATCAGAAATAATTGCTCTATCGTAATTTAGAAGTTTATTTAAAAGTGATGATTTCCCCACATTTGGTTTTCCTACAATTGCTACTTTAAAACCTTCAATTAAGCCTTCTCTTCTTTTACTTGAATTTAGGGTATCACTTAACTTAAGTTTTATTTTTTCAAGCTTTTTTTCTATTTGTTCATAAATATCACTTGGTAAATCTTCTTCCGCATAATCAATACTAACTTCAGTATAAGCTAACATAAAAAGCAAATCTTCTCTAATATCATTTACAAAAGTGCTTAATTCACCTTTTAATTGACGTGCTAATAATTTTACTGCATCTTCACTTCTTGCTTCTATGATTTTTGCAATTGCTTCTGCTTTTGTTAAATCTATTTTTCCATTTAAAAAAGCACGTTTTGAAAACTCACCAGGACTTGCAGTTCGTGCACCTAGTTTTATAAGTTCACTCATAATAATATTAGAAATAGCGATTCCACCATGACATTGAAACTCTACTATATCCTCACCTGTAAAGGAAAAGGGATTTTTAAAATAGATTAATAAAGCTTCATCTATAACTTCATCTTTTGAATTATAAATTGAACTTAATGTTGCATATCGTGATTTTAATTCTGTTCTTTTTGAGAGTTTTAAAGCAAGAGGTAAAGCATCTTTACCACTAACTCTAATAATAGATATTGAACCAATTCCATTGGCTGTAGCAATTGCTACAATTGTATTATCATCTAACAATTTTTATTGCTCTTTGCTTCTGTACTCATTTACAAGTACATATTTGTCACCTCTAACATTTGTTTTTACTGCAACATATTTTTCAGGAAACTCTTCTCTTAATTTTTTAAGTGCAATATGAACTAAAATGCCATCAAGGGGTTTTGTTTTAAAACTTCCCTTTTCTTTAATTGTTTGAATAACAGGATCTAAATAAGTATGAATCGAAGCTTCTTGATTTTTTAAGAATTCTGCAACTTCAAGTCTTAGCATTAAACCAAATTTTTCATTTATCCAATTAAATAAAATATAAGAAAGTGCTTTATATCTATAACCTTCTTTACCAATTAAAAGTGCAGAATCTGATCCTGTAAATTCAATATAAAGTGTATTTTCATCATAAAATTCTACTTTAATTTCATTTATATCATAACAAGTATCTTTAAATAGAGATTTTAAGCCCTTGTTAACTTCTTGTAAAATTTCATTTTTATCTTTTTTTACTACTATTTCAGCAATATCTTTATGTGAATTAGATTCATTGTAAAAATTATCAAAGATTTTCTCTTTTGCTTCTATTTTTGGAACTTCACTTAGTTTTGCTTCTTTATTTCTATTTGTTGTTCTTTTTTCAGAAGTTCTTTTTTCAGAAGCTCTTTTTTCAGAAGCTTTCTTTTTTCTAGCTCTTAGTTCATCTCTTTTATTAGAATCTTCAATTTTTTTAGAAACTTCTTCAATTTTTACATCTTTTTTCTTAAATGATCTCTCTCTTGCTTCTCTATTATTTTGTCTATTATTTCTTTTTTCATTAACAGAAATAACTGCATTTTTCTTTCCAAAGCCAAGGAAACCCTTGCTTGGTTGTTGCACAATTTCTATATCTAATTGTGTTATAGAACAACCAAACTCGGCAGATGCTAATTCATAAACTTCTTCTAAACTTTTCGCTTCGAACTTTTTCATAATAGTCTCCCTATTTTTTAGCAGCTCTTTGTTTCTCAAATAATCTATTAATGTAATATTGTTGAGAAATTGTAAATACGTTATTTATAAACCAGTATAAAGTTAATCCTGCAGGGAACCATAAGAAGAAGAATGTAAATACTACAGGTAGCATTTGGAATATTTTCTTTTGCATTTCATCTTGCATTGTATTTGGTGTGATCTTTTGTTGTAAGAACATTGAAGCACCCATTAAAATTGGTAATACAAAATAAGGATCCATCTCTGCTAAATCGTGAATCCATAAAATCCACTCTGCTCCTTTTAACTCAATTGAGTTAAGTAGTACACGGTAAATTGCAAAGAATACTGGAATTTGTAAAATTAATGGTAAACATCCACCCATTGGATTCGCACCATGTTTTTTATAAAGTTCCATCATATGAGCAGATTGTTTTTGTTTATCATCTTTATATTTAGCTTGAATTTCTTTCATTTTTGGAGCTAAATCTTTAAGCTTTTGCATAGATACCATACCTTTGTATGATAATGGATATAAAATTAATTTAATTAAAATGGTTAAAATAACAATCGTCCAACCCCAGTTTCCAATATAAGATTGTAGGAATTGTAAAAATAAGAACATTGGTTTTGCAATAAATGTAAACCAACCATATTCAATAACATCTGTTAATTCTTTATTTAATCCTTCTAAAACTTTAAACTCTTTTGGTCCCATGTAACCTGAGAAAGAAAGAGTATTAGTCCCATGAATAAAACTTTGTGGGTTAGATTCAGCATCAGGCATAATTGATATTTGTAAAGGCTTATTAAAGTTATAAACAACAGTTGCATAATATCTATCAAAACTTGAAACAAATTTTGCACCAGTATAAGATTTAGTTTTATCTAAATCTCCATCTACAGTTAAGTCCATTGTATTATCAGCTAATTTAACATATACACCATGATCAGCGTACATATCAGCTAAAATATTAGGTCTAAATCCATTTGTTACAAAAAATTGCTCTTTGCTAGTTGAATTAATTTCTAAATCGTAGTGACCATTTGGATAAACTGTGAAGTTTTTAATTAAAGTTACACCTGATAAATTTTGAGTTAAAGTAAACTTTTGAATAGTTTTACTTGCATCAACATTTGTCTTTGTTGATGTATAAGAAACTTTAAATGCTTCGTTATTAACATCTGCATTTGCAAATCTAACTTCTAAAGGTCTTAATTGATTTGCTTCAAATAGTTTAAATCTATTGCCTTCTTCATCTTTATATTTTTCTTCAAGTAGAGTTACTTGTGCAACTCGACCTAACTTATCAATTTGAATAATATTTCTTGACGTTGTAATTGTAGTAATAATTTCACTAGATGCAACTGCTTTTGTAGATAGTGCTGATATAGATTTTGACATATCACCTTGAGATAGGGCTGCTGGTGCTACACCATCTGCACTTGCAAGATCAGGAGCACTGTTTTTGGCTTCTTGTTTTGCTATTTCTTGTTGTTTTGCCTTTTCTTCTTGTTGAGGCTTTAACACTAAAAATTCATATGCTATAAAAAATACAAACACGATAAGTGTCATAATTAGCATTCTTTTTTGCATACCTTTGTCTTGATTCATATTATTCATTATTCTTCTTCCACTCCCGATTTTTTACTATGAGGTATTTGTTATCTTTTATTGGTACAAGCCAATATTTGATTTTGATTTTCTTAAAATTGATATTATTATGTTTTACAATTTTTACTATTGGATAATCAAATCCACCAGGAAAAAGTTGGTTACATTTTAATATGCGTGATATTGTAAAATAAATTGCCTTAAAAATAGTATTATTCTCTAATTGCCATAGGGCATAATTTGAACATGTGGGATAATATCTACATGATCCAAAGGAGATTATTGATAAGTAGCGTTGATAAAATCTAATTAAATATTTAAATAAAAAATTCATTATTTAAATTCAATTTTTTAGTAAATCAAGTTTTTTCATAGCATACTTGAAATCTTTTTCTAATTCTTTTGGAGTTTTTTCAAATATATTCTCTTTTGCAACAAAAATATACTTTCCAGCTTTTATTTTATTCTCGAAGATAAGAATAAGAGCTCTAAGTCTTCTTTTAGCTCTTGCTCTTTTTACTGCATTTCCTACTTTTTTTGAAGCAACAAATGCTAATTGTAGTTTTTCATCGGACGAAAAAAAAGCGACAAATGAGTGAGTATGCCACTTCTTGCCGCTTCTATAAAGTCGATTAAAATCTTTTGAATTGTTAAGACGGTGGTCTTTACTTAAATAGCTAATCTCTTTCTACCTTTAGCTCTTCTTGCTTTAATAACTTTTCTACCGTTTTTAGTTTTCATTCTGATTCTAAAACCGTGCGTTCTTTTTCTTGGCGTGTTATGTGGTTGATATGTTCTTTTCATATTCTTTTAGTTCCTCTATTCACAAATTAAGTCGCGTAGTATATTTAAACAATACTTAAATTTTGTTTAGTTTAAGTAATTTTAAAAATGAATCTTCAAATTAATTAATATTTGCTATAACTTCATTGTTTAAAACGTCAAATTCTACTTTTGAACCTTCACTAATTTTATCTTCTAAAATTAAATCAGCCAACTTATCTTCTACTATTTCATAAATTGCTCTTTTCAAAGGTCTTGCTCCATATACAGGATCAAATCCTGCACTTGCTATATACTCTTTTGCATTTTGTGTTAATGAAATACTTATATCTTTTTGCTCAACTCTTGTTTTTATATTATTAAACATAATATCAACAATATTTGTAATTGCTTCTAGTCCTAATTGCTCAAAAATAATAATATCATCAAGTCTATTTAAAAATTCTGGTCTAAAATATGCTTTAAGATCATTTAGTACTTCTGTTCTTCTTTGCTCTTTGTCATTTATTTCAATAATTTTAGAACTTCCAATATTTGAAGTTAGAATAATAATTGTGTTTTTAAAATCAATTGTAACACCTTTGTTATCTGTTAATCTTCCATCATCTAAAACTTGTAATAAGATATTAAATACATCAGGATGAGCTTTTTCAATTTCATCAAATAATATTACAGAATAAGGTTTTCTTCTAACAGCTTCAGTTAATTGCCCTCCTTCATCATATCCAACATATCCAGGGGCTGCTCCAATTAGTCTTGAAACTGCATGTTTTTCCATATATTCACTCATATCAAATCTTATAAGTGATTTTGCATCATCAAATAAGAACTTTGCAAGTGTTTTAGCAGATTCTGTTTTACCCACACCTGTAGGCCCTAAGAAAAGGAAAGAACCAATTGGCCTTGAATCTTCGCTTAAACCTGCTTTGTTTCTCTTAATAGCTCTAGAAATTGCTTTTAATGCTTCGTCTTGTCCTATTACATCTTGTTTTAAAACAGATTCAACTTGTAGAACTTTTTGTTTTTCAGAATCCATCATTTTATTTACAGGAATTCCTGTCCAACGTGATACAATACTTGCAATTGCATCTTCATCAACAGAGTTTCTTAGAAGCGTTCCTTGCTCTTGCATTCTATCCCATTTTTGGGCATTTTCTTTTATCTTTGCTTCTAAACTTGGAATTTCTCCATACTCTATTGAAGCTGCTTCTTCAAATTTTGATTCTCTTTTTGCTCTTTCTGCTTTTGTTTTTAATTCATCAATTTTTGCTTTTAATTCACTTGTTGCATTAAAAGTCTCTTTTTCATTTTGAAATCTAACTTCTAAATTTTGTTTTTCTTCATTTTTATTAGCTAACTCTTTTTCAATCTCTTCTAATCTATCATTGTTCTTTTTAGATTTTTCCATTTTAAGAGCTTCTTTTTCTACATTAATTGTTTGAATTTCTCTTTTAATAGTAGAAAGTGCAATAGGTTCAGATTCTATTTGCATTTTAAGTTCTGCTGCTGCTTCATCAATTAAATCAATTGCTTTATCAGGTAAAAATCTATCTGAGATATATCTATGTGATAATTTTGCTGCTGCTACTAATGCGGAATCATTTATTGTTACATTATGATGTGTTTCTAATTTTTGCTTAATTCCTCTTAATATTTGTAAAGCTTCATTTACACTTGGTTCATCAACATTTACAGGTTGGAATCTTCTTTGCATAGCAGTATCTTTTTCAAAATATTTTCTATACTCTTTTAATGTTGTTGCCCCTATTGTATGTAATTCACCTCTTGCTAATGATGGTTTTAGGATATTTGCTGCATCCATAGAGCCTTCACTTGCCCCTGCTCCAATTATTGTATGAATTTCATCAATAAATAAAATTATATTTCCAGCTTTTTTAACTTCATCAATTACAGATTTTAATCTATCTTCAAATTCACCTCTATATTTAGCACCTGCTATTAAAGCACTCATATCTAATGTAATTACTTTTTTATTTTGTAAAGAGGTTGGAACATCTTTATTTACAATTCTTTGAGCAAGTCCTTCAGCAATTGCTGTTTTACCAGTTCCTGGTTCCCCTAATAAAATAGGATTATTTTTTGTTTTTCTAATTAGAATTTGCATCATTCTATTAATTTGTTCATCTCTTCCAATTACAGGATCTAGTTCTCCATCAATAGCCATTTTATTTAAATCAATTCCATATTTGCCTAATGCTTCTAAATTTTCATCTGCACTAGCAGAATCAATTGTACTTCCTGCTCTCATTGCTTCAAGCTCTTTAGAAGCCTCTCTTAAATCTAAATATTTTCCTAAAACATCTTTTAATTCTTTTGAATCAAAGTTTGCTATAAGCCATGAATCAATGGCAATAAATTTATCACCTTGTTTAGCTGCTAATCCTTCCGCTTTTTCTAAACTTTGAACTAAATTTCTAGATAATTTTATACTCTCTTTTGTAACAGATGATACAGAAGGTAGTTTTTGAGCATAAGACTTGGCTTCTAATTCTATTGCTGCTTTGTCTATATTCATTTTATTTAATAATTGATTTAATACAGAGTTTGTATTTGTAAGCATTGCCCACAATAAATGTATTACATCCACTTCTTGATTTTTATTATGCAAGGCTAAGGCAAGAGAAGAATCGATTGTCTCAGTCAATTGGTTTGTTAGTTTTTCAAATAATTTATTCATATTAGCACTCCTTAAGTTTAATTGCTAATAAAATTATAGCACCTTGAGTCTTTATTTGTCAAGTAGTTTTAAAAAATAATAATCAAAATGCAATGATTTATATATTATAATATCAAACAATATTAGGAGTTTTTATGTTATGCGGAATTGATGAAGCTGGCAGGGGCCCAATTGCAGGACCTCTTGTAGTAGCAGGTGTAGTTTTAAAAAATGAAATCAAAGGATTAAATGATTCAAAAATTTTAAGTGAAAAAAAAAGAGAAAAATTATTTTCAGAGGTAAAAGAGAACTCTTTTTATCATATTGTCTTTACAAATGCTAAAACTATTGATGAAAAAGGATTATCTTTATGTCTTAAAAACTCAATTGAAGAAATAATGCAAAATTTAAAAGAACATAGTTCTTCTTTTTTAATGGATGGAAATACCTCTTTTGGAATAAAAACCTTAGAACACAAGATAAAAGCAGATGCAACAGTTCCTGAAGTTAGTGCTGCATCAATTTTAGCAAAAGTTAGCAGGGATAGATTTATGTGTAAATTAGCTTTAAAATACCCTAAATATGATTTTGAAAAACATAAAGGATATGGAACTAAAGCTCATGTAGAAAAAATCAAAGAGTTTGGAAGATCTGAAGAACATAGAGTTACATTTAGATTAAAAGCTCTTGGTGAAGAAAAAATAGGAGTTCAAAAAAATCTATTTTAGATTATTTTGAAACTTCACCTATTTTATCTTCTACAGATTTAACTTTTCCTTCAAGTCTAT
>JBFHGG010000094.1:0-10017 GCA_041583235.1 Halarcobacter sp. | reverse complement strand
CATCTTCTTGGACTAAGGTTACTTTTGTACTTAAAGTAGCAGAATTAGTCTCAATAGATCTATTCATAGCATTACGACGATTTTTTTCAGAATACATATCGTAACCAAAAGCTCTTTGATTTCTATTATCAAAGGGTTCAATATAAATTATTGATGTATATAAATCTCTTTTTCCTTCAGGACGGATTTTATATTCAAGAAAACCTTCTTTTCTAATCTTCTCTATATTTTTTTCTACTTCATCTTCTTTTAAAACTATACTATAGCCTAATCCTTGAATACCGGGGAAGTACTTTTTTATTTGAAGTTTATTTACAAAAATATGCCATTCTTCTCTTGTAACTTCATTTGAAGCTTCAAAAAAACCTAAGCCACTATATAAAATTTCTCTATATGTGTCCATACTATTTTCAATATTTTGAATAACATTATTAGCAAGTGAATTAAAACGAATTTGTTCTTTTTCTAGATTATTAGTATATGTATAATATCCAAGGAGTAAACTAGATATGATACCTATGAATAATACTATTAGATAGATTTTTTTAAATATATAACTCACCTTGTTACCTTTTAAATTAAAACTTAATTGTAAAGTACATTATAAATTTTTTATTAATTTAATAAATTTTACAAACTTTTAAATTATAACATTTATCAATAATAATTTTACTTTCTTATATTAAGTTTAAATTTACTAGATATAAAACTAAAAAGTATTCAATAAATAATTAAATTATTTTCTAACTATAGTAATCTTAATATATTGACATATATCTTCAAAACTCTCTCATAATATAAAATACAGTAAGATTTTGTAATAATTTATTTCTGTATTATATGATTTTCTGAGGGAAAATATGAAAAGAAAAATTTTTATTTATTATCTTCTTTTTAACACTATCATTGTCTCTTTTTTTGGTGTTTATTTATATACCTCTTACACTCAAGAAAAATCTATTGCAATAGCTCATACAACTTTAACTAGTCTTCTTGTGAGTGAGTGGATTAAAGGGGCATTTAACTCTTCAGATTATATATTAAGAGAAATAGTTGAAACAGTTCCTGTTTCAGCATTAAAATATCCAAGTAATAATGTAATTGAGCATGAACGTATTTCTAAGTATATTGAAAGAAAACAAAAAACTTTTCCTAATTCAAATGGAGTTGGACTTAACGATGCAAAGTGTATTATGACGCACACGCCATCCATAGTAGGTTTTGATGCAAGTAATAGGGAATGGTGTTCAGTTCCTATGAATAATCCTGAAATAGAAACTTATGTTTCAAATATGTTTATTAGTAATAATAAAAAGATGATGGTAATTCAAACTCGTAAATTTCCTAATAATAAAGGTCTTGCGGGAATTGGAGTAAACTTAGCTTTTTTCTCACAATGGTTAAAAAAGGTTAATCTTGGCCCACATGGAGTAATTGCCATTACTGATAATAATCTTAAACTTCTTGCAAGACAACCAGAACTTCCTAAAGCCTTAGGTAAAAATGTAAATGATGCTATAGTTAAAGCTTTTATCTCTTCTAATAATAAAGAGAAGTCATATAGTGATACTTCTCCCCTAGATGGTAAAGAAAGATTATATAATATAAGAAAAGTTGAAGATTTGCCCTTTGTAGTTGTTGTTGGAGAAGCTAATATAGATTGGATGGATGGTTGGTATAAGCAGTTAAAAACATGTATTTTAATTACAATTGTATTATGGCTGATGGGCGGATTAATTTTACGTGATTATTTAAAAATCATGAAACAGAAAAAAGAACTTGAAAAAATCTCTACAACAGATTATTTAACAGGATTATACAATCGTCATAAATTAAATGATATATTAAAAAGTGAGTTTCATCGTGCTAATCGTATTAAATCCCCTTTTGGAGTTATTCTATTAGATATAGACTTTTTTAAAAATATCAATGACACCTATGGTCATAATGTTGGAGACTCTGTTCTTAAAGAAATTTCTAACTTACTTAAGCAAAACATTAGAGTGTCAGATACTCTTGGACGATGGGGTGGAGAAGAGTTTTTAATTATTGTTCCTCAAGGTGATAAACAAAAAGAACAAATATTAGCTAAAAAGCTTAGACTTAGTATTGAAAAATATTCATTTATTACTGTTAAAAATATTACAGCTAGTTTTGGTGTTGCTACTTATCAAGAAGGGGATAATATTGATAGCTTAATAAAACGTGCTGATGATGCACTTTATAAAGCAAAAGAGAATGGACGAAATAAAGTAGAAGTTTAGGTTTATGTAATTTTAATTAAAGAGACTACTAATAGGTTACCATTAGTAGTCTCAGAATAAAAGAATACTATTTTTTATTTTTTACATTTATATACATATGAATAATATCAATTGCTGATGGTGTAATTCCTGATATTTCACTTGCATTAAAAAGTGTTGGTGGATTAAACTTTTCTAGTTTTTCAACAACTTCGTTTGATAATCCAGGAATTGCTTTATAATCAAAATCTTCAGGAATTGTCATTTTTAGCATTTTTTTCATTTTATCTATTTGTTTTTGTTGTTTTACTATATATCTATAATATTTAGCTTCAATAATAATTTGCTCTTTTAGATAATCTTCAACATCTGCTAGACTTGGAACTAATCTATCAAATTTTTCTTTTGTAATAGTATTTCTTCCTACTAAATCTATTAATAAAACTCTATCTTTTATTTTATCTTCTTCTAATTCTTCAAGAAGTTCAAGGTTTTCTTTTTTTGAAGTAAACCACTCCTTTGCCATAAATTCAACTGCATCATTTAGAGTTTTTCTTTTATGCTCAACTTTTTGCATTGTTTCATCATCTATTAAACCTATATCATGTCCATATTGTGAAAGTCTTAAATCTGCATTTTCTTCTCTTAAAAGAAGTCGATACTCAGCCCGTGAAGTAAACATTCTATATGGTTCAGAAGTTCCTTTTGTAACTAAATCATCAATTAAAACTCCAATATAAGCTTCATCTCGTCTTAAAATAAATGGGTCTTTATTATCTATTGCAAGTGCTGCATTAATACCTGCCATAAAACCTTGAGAAGCTGCTTCTTCATAACCTGTTGTTGCATTTATTTGACCTGCATTATATAGGTTTTTAATTTTTTTAGTTTCAAGTGTATGTTTTAATTCAGTAGGGTCTACATAATCATACTCAATTGCATACCCATATCTAATGATTTTTGCATTCTCTAAACCTTGAATTGAATGAATCATATCTTTTTGGACATCAATAGGAAGAGATGTTGAAAGACCGTTTATATAATATTCTGTACACATTTTTGTTTGTGGTTCTAAGAATAGTTGATGTCTTTCTCTTTCAGCAAATCTATTTACTTTATCCTCAATACTAGGACAATATCTAGGACCACTTCCTTGAATTTGACCTGTGAATAATGGTGCTCTATCAAAGTTTGAAGAGATTTTCCCATGAGTCCCTAAATTTGTATATGTTATATAACATGGATACTGAGTGGGATTAAAAGTAGATTTATCAGTTCTAAATGAAAAAGGAGTAGGTTTCTCATCTCCTCCGTGAGCTTCAATTTTATCAAAGTCAATAGATTTTGCATCAATTCTTGCAGGAGTACCTGTTTTTAGTCTTCCTACATTTAATCCTAACTCTTTTAATTGAAGGGATAGAGTAGAAGAGGGTAGTTCCCAAGCTCTTCCTGCATCATATTTATTTTCACCAATATGAATTAAACCTCTCATAAAAGTACCTGTTGTAATGATTACTTTTTTTGCTTCAAAAACTTCACCAAGTTTTGTATTTACTCCATAAACTTCATCATCTTTTACAAGTAATGAACTTACTTCATCTTGGTATACTTCTAAATTAGCAGTATTATGACAAATTTTTCTCATATACTCTCTGTATTTATCCATATCAATTTGAGCACGGCTTCCTTGCACAGCAGCACCCTTACTTGCATTTAATATTCTAAATTGAATACCAGTTGCATCAGTACAAAGTCCCATTTCTCCACCAATTGCATCAAGTTCTCTTACTAAGTGACCTTTAGCAAGTCCTCCAATAGCTGGATTACATGAAGCTGCACCAATTTGCTCTACTAACATAGTAATTAGTAGGGTCTTTTTACCCATTCTTGCGGCTGCTAGTGAAGCTTCAATACCTGCGTGTCCACCACCAACTACTATAATATCGTAATTCATAAATTATCCTATTTATAAAAGCCTTTTGGCTAGTTCTTTTTTCTTATATTGAAAAGTTTTTAAAGTTGATTATTTCTTTTGTGAAAGTGTAAAATTAGCTTCTCAATAATTTTTCGGTATTATACCAAATATTTCGAACTTTACTATAATTTTCCTAAAGGATTTATGTGTTTACTGGATTAATTCGTGAAATGGCTGAGGTTTTAAGCTTTAAAAATGGCTTTTTAACTTTAAAGGCCAAATACTCTCCAAAAATAGGAGATTCAATTGCTGTAAATGGTGCATGCCTTACTGTTGTTAGAGCTACAAGTGATACTTTTACTGTAGAATTATCTCCTGAGTCTCAAAAAATATTGGCAATGGAAAACTATAGAGGTAAAGTTCATATGGAACCTGCCATGATGATGGGGGATAGATTTGAAGGTCATATTGTTCAAGGACATGTTGATTGCTTAGGAACAATTTCATCAATTAAAAATAATGGAAATTCTGTAGATTTTTTTGTTTCTTTGCCTAGTGAGTATTCTAAGTATATTATTCCTAAAGGAAGTGTTACAGTTGATGGTGTTTCTTTAACAGTTAATGAAGTAATGAAAGACTCTTTTAGATTAACAATTATCCCTCATACAGTTGAAAATACCCTTTTCAAAAGGTATAAAATAGGTTCAAAGGTAAATTTAGAGACTGATATGTTTGCACGTTATGTTTATAATATGTTTAAAGGACAAAAAAAAGAAGATGGTCTAACTTGGGATAAAGTTGATGGAATGATGGCTTCTTATTAAGAAGTAGTTATTTCTTTAAAAGATATTCTCTAATTTTTTTTATCTCTTTTGGAGTGGTTTCACAGCATCCACCAATTATATTTGCTCCTAAAGAGTTCCATAAATAAGCCATTTTAGCAAACTCTTCTGAGTTTGTAAGTGATGATTCCCATAGTTTTGTAATGGGATTATAAGCTGAACCACCATTTGGATAAATTACAATTAATTTATCTGAAAGCTTTTTTATTTTTTTAACTAATGTGCTTATGTATTGAGGAGCTGTACAGTTTACTCCTATTGCATCAATATGCTTTTGCGCATTTAACCAAGAAATCACTTCTTCTACATCATCTCCTGCATTTGTTAAACTCTCGTTTTTTGCACTAAGGCAAAGCCATGAAGTAGTAGTTTTATATTTTTCTAGGAGTTTTGATAGGATTTTTATTTCAGAAAAAAGTGGAATAGTTTCACAAGCTATAATATCAGGAGACATTTTCATAATAGTATCAAGTCTTCTTTTATGAAAAGAGCTTAACTTTTTTTCACTTATTTCATACGCACCTGAATATTCAGCTCCATTTGCTAAATAGGCTCCATATGGTCCAATTGATGCTGCTACTAAAGGTTTTAATCTATCACTATTTTTATAGCTTTCCCAAAACTCATCTCTTGTATCTTTTGCAATTTTAATTGAAGAGGATATTAAGTGATCTGCTTTTTCTTCACTAAAGCCTTTTTCTAGAAAACCTTCTAAGCTTGCTTGATATGATGAGGTGATAATACAATCAGCTCCAGCTTCTAAATACTCTTTATGTACAAGTTTTATTGCATTTGGATTTTCATCTAGAAATTTTGCAGACCAAAGAGAATCATTTATATTAAATCCATGATTTTGCATTTGTGTTCCAAGTGCACCATCTAATATTAAAGCATTTTGTTTTTCTAAAAAATTCTTTATAAGATTCATTTTTTTATTTCTTCTTTTGCTTCAAATGTTTTTGTTTTTAAAATTGCCTCTTTTTGTATTTTTTTGTAAACAAAAAAGGATCTTTGTTTTAAAACTTTTGCATAAGGTAAAATAGTTGCTTCTTGAATATCTTGCATTTTTTTAATGCTTACAACTTTTCCTACTTTTAGTCCTTCAAAAAAGATATTATCCATTCCTGAAGTTATAACTTCATCACCTTCTTTAATATCAAACCATATTGGAATGTATTTAGCAAGTAAAGTATTTCCTTCTTTTGAGGCATGAATTATTCCTGGGGCTTTTTCTTTTCCTACAAATATTGCATAATTACATTTTTCATTTCCATTTAATAAAGCCTTAGCTCTACCTTTTTGGTTTACTACAATTCCTGCTGCATACTCATCTGAAATTACACCTAAGATAGAGTTGTCTTTTTTTTCTAAATCTATCCATACTTTTGTAAAATCTTCAAAATTTACATATGATAAAACTTTTGTGAATTTTATTTGTTCTGTAGTTGAATTTGGTGCGCTAATTGTTTTAAGAATAGAGTCTAATTCATTTTTAGTAGTTTTATATTGAAGTTTATAATTTTTTAATTCTTCATTTTCTTTTTTTAGGCTCTCTATTTGTTCTACTTGTGAAAAATATTTATCTATATTTTTTTTAATAGAAAAGCTTGTTTCCACATAAAATCTTTTAATTGATTCAAAAGGATTAAGATTTTTAGCTATTGTTTGGTCTATATCAAAAATATATCCAAGACTAATAGCTAAAAAGAGAAGAAAAAAAAGGAATTTATTCATTAGAAATTAATTTTAATAAAGCATCCTGATCTAATACATTGCTTGTTCCATAAGCAACAGCTAATAAAGGCTCATCAGCAACTCTAACTGGAAGTTTAATAATATCAGCAAGGTATTTATCTAAACCACGAATTAATGCTCCCCCACCTGTAAGAATAACGCCATTATCAACGATATCACTCGCTAAATCAGGTGGCATCTCTTCTAATAAAGAACGAACAGCTGAAACAATCTCTCTTAGTGGTTCTTTAATTGCAGTTCTAACTCCTTCACTCCCTAATTCAATAGTTGAAAGTAAACCAGAGTTATCTCTACCCTTAACTTTTATTTTTAATTCTTGCTCTTGTTTAATTGCCGAACCTATATCAATTTTGATATTTTCTGCAGTTCTTTCTCCAATGTAAAGATTATAGTTTTGTCTAACATAATCAATAATTGCTTTATCAAATCTATCTCCAGCAACTTTGATAGATTTACATAATACAAGACCTCCTAATGAAGTAACACCAATTTCTGTTGTACCTCCACCAATATCAACAACAACATAACCAGATGGATCTGATACAGGAATTCCCGCACCAATAGCTGCTGCCATTGGTTCTTCTACTAAAAATACCTCTCTAGCTCCTGCACTTAAAGCAGACTCTTTAACAGCTTTTCTTTCAACTTGTGTAATTCCATATGGAATACAAATTATGATTCTAGGACGAATAAAAGATTTTCTAGAGTGTGCCTTTTCAATGAAATATCTAATCATTCTTTCAGTCATTTCAAAATCTGCAATAACTCCATCTTTCATAGGACGCACTGCTGTAATATTTAAAGGAGTTTTACCAATCATTTGTTTAGCTTCTTGCCCAACAGCTAATATTTTGTCTTTTCCATATCTGTCATTTTGAACGGCAACTACAGAGGGTTCATTAATTATGATACCTTTCCCTTTAATTGATACAACAGTGTTAGCAGTTCCTAAATCTATTGCCATATCATTGGAAAAAATACCTATTAATTTATCTAATAACATTCTCGTCCTTCTTTCTTAAGCTATTTTTGGTTCTTTATCTTTTGTTACAACATCTTTTGTAATTGTTACAGTTTTATCTTTAAAAGTTGGTAGGTCATACATAATATCTAACATAATATCTTCTAAAATTGATCTAAGTCCTCTTGCTCCTGTTTTTCTTTCAATTGCAAGTTTTGCTATCTCTTTTAAAGCATCTTCTTCAAACTCTAATTTTACATTATCCATTTCAAAAAGTTTTATATATTGTTTAATTAATGCATTTTTAGGTTCTGTTAAAATATGAACCATATCATCTTCAGAAATTTCATTTAACGTAGCAATCATATGAAGTCTTCCGATTAATTCAGGAATAAGACCATATTTTACTAAATCATGAGCTTCTACTTTAGCGATTAAAGATTCATCATTTTTACTCTTTTTCTCTTGGTTGAAACCTAAAATATTTCCACCTTGTTTTTTCTTGATAATTTCTTCAAGACCATCAAAAGCTCCACCACAAATAAATAAGATATTTGTAGTATCAACTTGAATAGCTTCTTGCCCAGGATGTTTTCTTCCACCTTTTGGAGGAACATTAATAGAAGCTCCTTCAACAATTTTTAAAAGCGCTTGTTGAACACCTTCTCCTGAAACATCTCTTGTAATTGATCTATTCTCACTCATTCTTGCAACTTTATCAACTTCATCAATAAAGATAATTCCAGATTCAGCTTTTTTAATATCGCCATCTGCTGCTTGAATAAGTCTTGTAACAACATTTTCAACATCATCACCTACATATCCAGCTTCCGTTAAAGAAGTAGCATCAGCAATTGCTAAAGGAACATCAAGATATTTCGCAATAGTTTGAGCTAATAAAGTCTTTCCTGAACCTGTTGGTCCTATTAAAAGTACATTTGATTTATTAATCTCAGTTCCATCATCAATTTCGTCTTTTCTAAAAATTCTTTTATAGTGATTATATACTGCAACTGATAATACTTTTTTTGCTCTATTTTGACCAATTACATAATCGTCTAAAATCTCTTTAAGTTGTGCAGGAGTTTTAAGTTCAATAGCTTTACTATTTTTTTCACCTACGGCTACATCTTGTGATTGAGGTTCTTTCGAACCTGTCATTATCTCATGCGCTGCATTAATACAAGATTTACAGATTGAGGCATTGTCCCCAGAAATTATTGGATTATCAGCTGTATCTGTTGTTCCACAAAAATCACATTCAAGTTTACTCATTTAAACTATTTCTCCTATTTTCTATTAAAAGGTATTCCACGTTTTGTATTAATTACAAAGTTTGCTAGTTCGCGGACATATTTATTTTCATTTGTTTCTAATAACTGCTTAGCAACATCAGCAATTGCATTTCCTGATTCAAAAATTGCTTTATAAGCTTTTCTTACTTCATCAATATCAGATCTATTTTTAAATTTTCTTCTTAGACCATTTAAATTTAAACCTCTAAGAACTGCTCTATTTCCTTCTGCTAAGCAAAAAGGTGGAATGTCTTGTGTTACAACAGAACCTCCTGCAACCATAACATTTGAGCCAATCTTACAAAACTGATGAATTGGTGTTAATCCACCAATTACTACATTATCATCAATTTCAACATGTCCTGCAAGTGTTGCAACATTAGCAAAAACACAATTATTACCAACAATTACATCATGGGCAACGTGTGTGTAACCCATAAAAAGGTTGTTATCCCCAATTCTTGTAATAGAACCACCACCAATTGTTCCTGGATTAAAAAGTGTATATTCTCTAATTTTATTATTGTTTCCAATAATTAGTTCAACATCTTCACCCTCAAATTTTAAATCTTGTGGAATAGTTCCAATTGCAGCATGGGAAAAAATTTGATTATTTTCACCAATTGTAGTTTTACCTTCAATTACTGTATGCGATGCAATAGTAGTTCCATCTCCAATTTTTACGTTTTTACCTATAATAGTAAAAGGGCCAATAGTGATATTATTACCTAATATTGCACCCTCTTCAATTATTGCTGTTTTGTGAATATTATTCATAAATTATTTGTCAACTATCATTGCTTTTAATTCAGCTTCTGCAACTAAAGCATCGTCAACATATGCTTTCCCATCAAGTACAATTAGAGTTCCTCTAAGTTTTTTTACTTCAATTTTATATTCTAATTTATCACCTGGCTTTACAGGAGCTCTAAATTTTGCTTTATCAATACTCATAAAATAAATTACTTTATTTGCAAGTTCTTCTTTTGTAAGGTCATTGCTTTTT
>JBFHGG010000093.1:0-10427 GCA_041583235.1 Halarcobacter sp. | reverse complement strand
CTTTATCGATACTTTTGTTAAAGCCTGCAACAAATTGACAATCCTGAAGTGATTCAATTGCATCTGCATGTGTTTTTGCTATAGTTCCTAATCCAATAATTCCAAATCCTTTCATTATATACACTCCTATTGCTTTGCTTTTTATAGTACTAAGCAATTAAATTTAGGATATTGTTCTATCCTAAGTTTGTCAAACCGCTATATCTTTTATCAAGATACTATTACCGGTGTAACAAAAAAACTCTCATTTCAATTGAAAAGAGAGTTTTTTGTAGTTTTATCTATTTTTACTTTAATTTCTGGAATTTACCAGGTGTTATGAATTTTAAGTAGCCTTCTTCTTTTAACTCCTGTAGATTTCTTCTTATAGATAATTTAATAGATCTATTTTCAGGATGCTTTTTAGAAAGTGAATCCACAAAGTCATACATGTCTTCTAATGTAAAAACATCACTAGGAATTAAGTTTATATAATCAAGAATTTCTGGTTTTAACGTTTTTATATAGAAATCTTCATTATCATCATCTTTTTCAAAGTTCTTTAAGTTATAAGCAGCAGCAAATTTATCAAGCCTTTCAATTTCAGTTTTTGAAATAGCATTGCTTAAATATTTTTCTACTTGTTTTGACTCTTTCCATTTATTAAATCTATCTTCAAGACTAGTTACATGTATTCTCGAAACAGCATTTGTAATAGATTTTCCGGATACGCTTACCTCAAGCCCATTTGATATACACCATTCTTTAGGAATGTTAGAAAGTTCATTTGCCCAAGCTTTTGGATCTTTTCTCCCATCTGCTTTATATAAGAATGTGGCTACTTTACTTGTTACTTCTTCTGGCGGGAAGAAGTAAATTTTTTCTGCCGTATTTTGAATACTGTTCACAAAATCTTTATCGAATCTACTAAGAATATCTTGTGTAATAAATATTCCACTAATATTATGTTTTCTACCTTCATTTAATATTTTATAAACTGGAGATTTTTTATCAGTTGTTAAATTATGCATTTCATCAAGTATTATTGGTAGTTGTAGTTTATTAGAACTAGATAGCATTTTATAATTCCAAATATCCCAAAGAATAAATTCAGTAATTACTTTTTTGAGATCATCTTGGAATCCTTGAAGTTCAAATAAATGGCAAACTCCATTTCGAGTATTATAATCTTTCCAATCGATAGGAGAGTCATAATTGAATGGATCATTATCAAATAGAACAATTAATTTACTTAGAACGGTCTCCGCATAAGAAGATTCTTCTTTTAAAAGCATATCCTTAAGAATTGTTAGAGTCATCATGTCTCCATATAAATCGACACCTTCTTTTACACAAGAATATACTGTTGAAGATTGTTGTGCTCCTAATTTATAAATCTTAGAAATTACATTTCTAAATCTATCTGCAACGCTACTTGAATTTTCAGGAATACTTCTATTTCCAACTTCAATAACACCTTTTTTAAATGGGTTAATATTGATTTTATCAACTATTATATCAACTTGTTTAAATCCTCCCATAGCATGTAATGCCTCTTTAAAAATTGAATCTAGTTTTCCATCTACAAAAGATTCAGAAAAATCAATTATAATGCTATCAACTTTGAATTTAGCAAATTCTAATAAAATACATTCGATGGCATAGGATTTTCCATATCCAGATTTTCCAGTAATTAAGGCATGTTTATTGGCCATATCTTTATTTCCGTATTCCCAATAAACCTTTCTCTTGCCTTCTGTTTCACCTAATAATATACGGATGTTTTCAAACTCTGTTGTATCTTCATTAACCATATAGCCTTTAAGTGGAACAAATTCAGGAGAAGTTGGTGTTATTTGTATACCTTCATTATAAGGGAAATCTGTTATTATCTCATTTTCCTTATGTTTAGGAACTACTTGGCTAGTAGGTGGTTTCTTTTGTATAGGTTCAATAATAATATTTTCAATTTCATTGTTATCAATATATTGTTCAAATTCAACATCTCTTTCAATTAAATTATCTTCATCGAAAAATTCCCTTTTTATTTCTTCTACATATTCTTTTCTATAATCATTACTATAACTTTCTGAAATACATCTGTTCCTAATTTCATCATATTTTCCATCAACAATTGATTTTCTAATTTCAGTTAGATTTTGTAAAATATCATTTTCCATGTAGTCTAATGGCAATCTTAGAACTGCTATATTATCATTATTAATTTCATATTCACAGTAGCAATTTTGTGAAGAGAATATTGTAACACAACCTTGGCCAATAAGGTTATTTACAGATTTTGTAATCGTAAATTCATCATTTAATAATTTTGATCTAAGTTCTTGTAATTCTGAAAGATCAAAATCTATTGATTTAGAAATTGAAAGTTTACGAGCGTTAATGAGAGTAATATTCATGAAAAATTGTCTAAAAAATGCTTTTGAAATAGGTTTCTTTTCATTTTCAAAATTAATAAGTGCATTATTCAATAATAATACAGTTTGATTAACCTGATGTAATCCTTTTCTTTCTAGTTCTGAATAGCTTATTGCATCACTAGCTTTAACCTCAACTGGGAATATGTGTACTTTTATATTGCTTAAATCTGACTTTTCTATACCGATCATTAGAATATCATCACTATAGCATTTATTATCTTTTTTATTATTTGTAATTTCCAACTGTTTCTTTAAGTTTGAGAATATAGATTTATCACCAATTTTTTGGTCAAATGCTATTCTAATTATTTCTTCCATTGAAATAGGTACCCAAATAATATCAGGATGTTTCAGAAATGCCATCATAATTTTGTATGTTGCAACTTCACTAAAACTTGCCCTTGTTTTAAATGGGTTATTTTCATTAATCATTAGATCTAGTAACCAATTACCATTAATGCAGGTAGTTAATGTGATAAATTTCATTACCTGTTCTTCCGTAATATCATTGCCAAGATTTGATTTTTGAATTAATTCATTATGAATAATTTGTTTAAAAATATCTGTTTTTTTAGTAACAGTTATTGCATCATAATTCTCACTATTTTGTAATTGATCAGAATAGTGAATGATCATAAGTTCTGGATTATTATAGAAATAGTCCAACCCAAAATGAGGATTGATAAATGTAATCCATTCTGAATGATCATATACTGAATTTGTAAAATCATTAGCAGCATATGAAGATTGAATTGTTAAACAATTATCTTTTAATTCACTAGAATTATTGGATATAGCACATGCATATTCATTGAGATATTTTATTGTTTTAAGAGGTTCTGATTTTTCAATCATTGAATCTTCAATTCCAAACCCAAATAATGTATTTTTTTTATTTCCTTCTTGATAACTTGAAATTGAAGAAATAAGACCATTTAAAGAAATTCCTGTTGGAATTGAACTAATTTTGAATATACCTGTAGTATCATTATTATCATTATTTACAAAAGTTATATGCGCATCTTTTAGAAAATCAGGTTCGATTTTGTATTGATAATATCTAATTGACTGCTGATATTTTCTAAGTATTTCTCTTTCATCAAATCCTTGAACCTTAAATAATTCAATTGGCAAGATATTAGTTATATTTAATATATCTGACTCTCCTAAGAAAAAATCAAAAATACTTGTATCATTATTATCACTATAGAAATTTACTAAAATTGGAATGATATCCAATTCTTTTGAATTATTTGCCCAATAGCTTTTAATGAATTTTAAAATTCCCTTAAGAAATCCTAAATTATTCCCAAGTTTAATCGCATTTATAATGATAGGGAGTTTTTTATTAATATCAAATAACTGTTTATAGTGTCTTTTGAATTCTAATAATTTACTATAAACAATTTGATCTAAATATCTATTACTTTCATCCTCAATGGATTCATTTATTCTTACATATTTCAACCAAGTACCACATTGATCTTCACTTACACAATTGTAGGTATAGGTTTCATTTGAATTAAATTTTTTGGTTATATCATATCCTTTAATAGAAAACAGTGGAAGCAGACCTAAACCATTGAAAATACCAAATATCGAAGAATCAAATAGTTCATTAGAATGATCAACTTCATTTTCTAATATTTGAGAATAAAAAATAAACTGATGTATTATTGAAACAATATTAAGAGATGTAAATCTAACAACATTATTTCCTTCTAACAGTGTACCAAGTAACAATAATTTCTCTTCATCGTGATTAAAGAGTGCTGAACTTTTATCTCTTATATCAATTAATATTGATTTATAGTTATTGATATGAGCTTCATAAAGCCCAAGTAGCTCTTTTGTTATCTTATAAGTTAAAGGACATTGTTTGTTATTTTTAAAAAATTCGATTATTTTCAAATATGATGAAAGAATGGAAGGTGGAACTTCTATTTCGATAGGTTTAATCAGATCTGTTGTGTTGTTACTAATTATTTTACCAAATAATATTTTATGTTGTATAATTTCTTCTTCATATTCAATTTTGAGAAGCTCGGTTTCTGAAGAAATCTCATAATTTAGACCATTTAATAATATATTCTTTCCATTTCTTTCTGCACTTTGATTTGAAGTAAGTTTTGTTAGTAGTAAGTTATTTAACTTAATCTTTTTTTTAGGACTTACTGAATAAGTAAATGTTAATGGAATTGAGCATTCTTTAATATTAATTTCTAGAATACTTGATTCTGTTATTGATGATAGTTCTTGGCGCATTTCAATTAATGATGGAGTTAATTCAATACCTTTATTTGAAGGTATAATAAACTCATGTTCTGCTAATTCGTCTACACTAAGATCTTCAATTAATTCAGATTTGTTACCTATAAAAATTGAATTCTCAAAATAAGATATTTGAATTGATGAATTATTAGATTTTGGATCAATAATAAATCCTTTTTCAATTTGAAATAAATCAGATTCAATAGAAATAAAGCATATATTTAATATAAAATTAACACTTTTTTTATTACCAATTTTAATTCTAATTTTTTTAAATTCTGTTATTGTTGGATCAATTTCTGTTTCAAGAATTAATTGTGTCTTATTATTAGGTTGGCCAACTATTGAAGTCTTATTATCTGATATTTTAATTTCACTTTTAGCTGGTAATGCTAAGTTAAAAGGAATAGTTAACTGAATTTTTTGTTCATAGTTTGGATTAAAAATAATAATATTTCTTGTTTTTAGTCCAGCTCTTGTTGAATTTTTTGGACTATCAATTGGGAATAGGCCTTTTTCTTTATCGACACAAATATCAGATTCTATAGCAAGTTTTGGGCCGGCTTTATGTGCATTGTTCCAGCTATCTAAAACTTCACTAAAGTTACAAGAATTCCAATTTTCTTCGTTTTTAAGGTTTCGAGAAACTTTATTCTTATTGTCTAAAAAATTCTTATCAACAAAATCTTTTACTGTATTTGTACTATGAGCAACCATAAGTTTCTCAAAGAGTTCACTATTTTTGTTACATCTGTTTTTTGTTGAGCTTTCAGATAAACTATCATCAAAATCATCAGGAAATAAACCCATTTCGTTAAAGTCATTTTGTTCTAATTTATCTTTATTTATGTATGTAAGATCCTTTTCCAAATCAAAAATAGAAGTTTGAAACGAGTTTTCTAGTTTTTTATATATATCATAATTAACTATTTTTTTATGAGAACCTAATAGATTTGAATTTTCTATATCATCACTCATTTCATCAATTAATTTTTCAAATTCAAGTGGCATACCTTTATCTAATAGGCATTGAGCACCTTTTGTAATACTATCTAAGTCATAGTTACAGAATACAAATATGACACTAAGATTATTTAAATTTTGGTATGAATCTTTGATCATATTCCTTATATTAACTAAATAGGATTCTGTTACTCTCAGTTCTTTACTAGCCGCAGCTACTAATACTTTTTCACCTGTTTTAGAATTAATAGTAAAAGATTGATAGTAGTTATTAACATATTCACTTGTGTTATCTAATGATTTTAGGACATTGTAAAAATTAGTAACATCTTCATCTTTATCAAATTGAAGGTAATATGAACTACCTGGTTCAATTTCTGTACTAAAATAATTATTAATTTTATTTGCTAGGTATTTATAAAATAACGGTTTAGAATTCTTTGACATATTTTGCATCTCCACTATCACTAACTGAATCAATCATATTTAGCTTATCTAACTTTTCAATAACTTGAGTTTTAGTTCTTGAATCAAAAAAGATTCCTCTTTGTTCAAGTTCACTAAAAACATCCTTAATTTTCATTCTTTCACCTTTTGTAGATAATTGAATAAAAAATAAAAGGTTTTCTTGCGATAAAGACATTGAATGCCCCTGATTTCCGTGTAATTTTGAAAATTTATATAAGAGTTCTTCTAAGCTTAATCCATATCGACTTCTTTGAGCTTTATAAGATTTGCCATGTCCTATTATTTTATAGAAGACATTACACGCTGACTCAAAGGTACTTAGTTCACTATTATCAAATTGATAATTCATACTTTTATTAAATAGATATATCCACTCTTGTAGGGCTATAAGAATTTCATCTTTTTCTTGTTGATCATATTTATTATATAGATTTTTTAGCTCATAAAATGTTTTCAATTTTGTGTCAAATATATAATTAAGAGCTGATAAAAGAATAATATTTTCATAAAGGTTTGTTGATGCTGTAGAGATTATATTATACCCTTGAATTTTGGCTTGACGAGTAGAAGATAGTCTTTCATCATCTAGTATGTAGTAGATTTCATATGGTTTGTTAGTCTCTTCTTTTATGTCAAATTGTTTATTAAACCTCAATGTAAGTTGGGAACAATAGAACATAAGATAGTAGTGAAGAAAAATTGGAAGTTTTTCTAAAAACATATCTTCATTTTTTCTTAAATATCTTATGTCTTCTGAAAATAGATCTTTGATAAAAGGCAATTTGCAAATTGAGTCTGGTTGCTTTTGAATCTTGCTCGTATTTTTTTCAGATATTGCAACTGTATTTATAAGTTTAATAAGACTATTAGTTTCAGAATCAACAAATAAACTTTCAATATTTCCATCTCCTAAAATGCTATAAATAAATTCTCCATAAGCAATTTCAATACTTGCTGTATTGTCGGCTTTTTTTAATGGAGTATGAAGCTGCAGAGCTGAAAATAAGCTAGGGCTTAAAACTTTTAAGTTTTTGTTATCTTTTTGAAGGTAAGTAATTATTTGATTTTTTACATCTTCAGAATATTGCTTTTCTATATTAATTAAAGTTGAATTCGAATCTAAAAATGCATTTTCGAGTTCTGTAAAAATATTATTTATTCTATCTGAATTTAATTGCTTTGTTGCTCTAGCATAAGCCCCTGTAACAGTATCAAAATTTTCTTTTACCTTTGGTCTAAAGGTTCTTGAAGTAAATGGGAAAAAGTAGCTTCTTGCTCTATAGGCTATAGTGAAACTTACATCACCATCATTTTTAACTTTGTACGAAAAACCATTTTTGATATTTTCTAATCTTTGTTGTGTAGACATCTTAAAATCCTTTTAAATTACATTTTTGTAAATGTGAAAGTTTCACCTAAATCAAAATCTTCAGTTAAACTAAATTTTGAATTTGATTTATTATTAATGATAAATAATTCTGATTCTTCATTTTGTCCTAATTTGATAAGTTGTTTTCCAAATATAACAAAAGGTAGAAAATTATCTTCATCGATAATAGAAGGTTTATAATTATCATTAACAACCCTTTTGAGTAAATTTATTAGGGAATAATTAAGTTCAATTTTCTCTTTTTTATCTTTATGTTGTTTTATACAAAAAGAAAGTGGCATATCAAAAAGAAAACCTTGATTTTCTTCAGCTCTATTATTATTTAAACTTTCAGTATTAACTTGGATTCTTAATTTATAACCCAATTTCATGTTTTCTTTTTGTGATCCAATGTAGACAATATCCTTACCATCTCCGAACCATGAGAAGAATGCACTTCTTATTAGACTTATTATATTTGATAGCACATCCCGATCATTGTTGTAGTATCCTTTTAGAAATTTGCAATAATCATAATAGTCTTCAAAATATTCTGGTATATCAAGTTCTCCTAATAACCAAATAACACGTATGTAAAAAGCACAGTATTCAGATCGTTTTTTGCTATTAGTTATATACTTAGAAGTTACTTCAAAAACATTTCCGAACGGATATTTTTTTGTTTCTTCAGCATAGTTTTTAAGATTAGTTAGGTAAAATTGATTAATGATTTTATCAATTTTATTATTTCTGAAACCTAATATATCTAGATCTTGTAAAGGTTCATCAAGTCTGCCTTTTCCTGTTGGTTCAAAAAGTAGGTATGGAAGATATTCTGAAACCTCATATTCTTTTAAATTGTCGTCATTAATATTACTAGGTACTAAAATTCTATATATGAAATCAAACAAAAGACGGGTAGTTAATATTGTTTTGTTTTGAACTCTCGCCATTATAATTAAATTTATTATAGAGGCCTGAATCATTGGGGTTGATAGCATTTCAAAATTAGTACACAAGATTCTAGATTGAGTTGTATCAACATGTTCTTTATCATATAGATAAGCCTTATAAAATGGGTTTGATTGTGTTGTGTTAGTAATCTTCTTAAATATATTGTTATAAAATTGTGATTCTATTAAATCATCATCATCCTTAAATTCTAGATCATTGTAACCGGTAAAATTTATGATAGAAAATAGTTTATTTTCGTTGGACTCTATAACTCTAGTTATTTTACCATCACTATAAATTTTAGAATTGTCTACAAATTTAATGAGTTCTGAATATTTTTTTTTAACATGTCTATTTGAAATAAAATTATTCAATACACCAAGATTTATTGCTAGTATTACAAAACTATTGTCATTCGAGTAAGTGTTAATTTTTTCATCTGAGAAAGAGTCCAAATCTTTAATTAATGTTTCAATAGAATTTAGATCTGGACGTGAACTTGCTGTAGCATCATATATTTTTAAAAATTTGTTTGAGAGTTCTGGTTGTTTTTTGTCAATAATTGAAAATAGGTGGGATTTACCATCACCACTACTACCTGTAAGAAAAATTAAATGTTTATTCCCCTCTTTAGATACCTTCCCCATTTGATTGATTAAATCAATTTGAATTTTTCTATCAACATGAAGGTATTTCTCTAAAGCAGTTAATTGCTTACCATTGCTTGTTGCTTCTTGTGAAGAAATTACTAATTTCGATAATTCAGTCAATAATTTACTTTTTTGTTTTGCCATAATGATTCCTTTTTACAAATTAAATGATCCACCAAATTTTTGAGCTATTTCTTTACCTAATAGGATCTTTTTTTCTGATACTTGTTGTATGTGCAGCGACAGAGCTTTTAATGCTAAATTTAATTGTTCTATTCCATAGTCTAGGTAGATCCTTTCAATAAAATATCTGCCATATTTAAGAGAGAAATTTCCGGAAATTCTTTCACCTAACATTAATCTTTTAAACATGCTTAAATAAATTTGAGCAGAGGATTGTATTTCTTCAATTTTAAATTCTTCATCAAATGATGTGATATATTCAAAACATTCTTGTTTTGTAGAAAAGTCATTGTTATAAAATTTTTTAGCACCTTCATAAGTTGCAATTATTATTGGACTGTATTCAGAGTTAAATTCTTGTACAGTTTCAATATTGTTTAGATTTCTCTCTTTATTTAAGGCTGCTCTGGTTTCTTTTAATTTTGCTTCTAGGTATTCAGAATAGGATCCAAAAAATATTATAAATTGATTTTTAAAATTAATAATATTCTGAGTAGTTATTTTTCGATCTTTTTCAGGGATATGAATATCTACAAGTTTATTGACTTGGAAATCAAAAAGTTCCGAATCAATATCTTTAAAGAATGAAGGCATGAAATTATTTTCATATAAGTAAAAAGTTCTATTTATTTCAGATCCAATGTCTATTTTTTTGTTTTTAATCTCTACATCACGGTTAAGTCTTGTGATATACCATTGTTTTATACTTTCAAAATCCGTTGAATTCATGAAAAACTCCGATCGACGTAATAAAAAAAATTATACAATAGTTTAGATCTGATTAAAAGATCTAATTTATTAAATAGGTTGATAATGAATAATATTGTAAGATTAATAATTAAAATGTGATAATAAATAGAATGAATTTGATATGAATTTTCTTATCTAATTGAATACAATAATTTTTAAATTAAAAAAAATCCTATCTTCAAAGAATGAAGATAGGTAAATGTCTCGCAGGCGATTCGAACGCCTGACCCCTTCCTTAGGAGGGAAGTGCTCTATCCAGCTGAGCTAGCAAGACGATATAGTTCTTTTTAAAACTTTTCTAATTCTTTTTCAAGTGCTATTAAGAAAAGAAATATTTTTAATAATGCTTATTTGGTAAATTTTGATTGACAGAAGGTTTACAGGAAATGCATAAGAATTGGT
>JBFHGG010000092.1:0-11190 GCA_041583235.1 Halarcobacter sp. | reverse complement strand
AGAAAAACCTGTAATGATTATAATCGAAGATTAATCTACGATTCTAATCATTACAGGTTTAGCTGTAACAACTCCTGCTTTTTCAATTTTTTCTAATGCTTCAACTACATCACTTTCAATTGAAGTATGTGTTGAAAGTAAAATATGTGCACAAGTTCTATTTAGTGGTTTTTGAATCATTTTTTCTATAGAAATATTTTTATCACCTAAAATAGTAGCAATTTTTGCTAAAACACCTACTTTATCTTCAACTCTAAGTCTTAGATAGTATTTTGTTTTAATATCATCTTTACTCATAAGTTGTAAATCTTCTTTATTAGAAGATTCAAAACCTAACATTGGAGAACCTTTTCCACGACGTGCAATATCAACAATATTTGCTATAACTGCAGATGCTGTTGCATCACCCCCTGCTCCTGGCCCATAATACATAGTCTCACCAACTTTGTCTCCTATTACAGAAACACCATTCATAACACCTTCAACTTTAGCAATCATTTCAGAGTTTGGAATTAAAGCAGGATGAACTCTAAGTTCAACCTGATTCCCGATTTTTTTAGCAATTGTTAAAAGTTTGATTGAATAATCAAACTCATTTGCAAAATCAATATCTTCAGGGCTTATATTTTCAATACCTTCAATTAGAATATCTTCAGGTTTTGCATCAATTCCATAAGCAATTGAACCTAAAATTAAAAGTTTATGAGCTGCGTCAAAACCACCAACATCAAAAGTAGGATCTGCTTCTGCATATCCTAATTCTTGTGACTCTTTTAAAATTGTATCGTAATCAATACCTTCATTTATCATTTTTGTAAGCATATAATTACAAGTACCATTCATGATACCTCTAATTGATTCAATATTATTTGCAGTTAAACCATCTCTTAGAGCATTAATAATTGGGATTCCCCCAGCAACTGCTGCTTCATATTCAAATGCAGTATCTCCAGCTATTTCTTGAAGTTCATATCTTTTATAAGCTAATAAAGCTTTATTAGCTGTAACAACAGCTTTACCTTTTTCTAAAGCCTTTTTAACAACTTCATAAGGTTTATCAATTCCACCCATAAGTTCTACAACAACATCAATTGAGTCATCATTTAAAACTTTTTCTATATCATCAGTTAATTCAATTGTTACATCTCTTTTTTTTGAAAGATTATTAACTACTCCAATTACTGGTGTGATTTCACAACCTGCACGAGCTGTTATTATGTCTTTATTATCTCTTAAGATATTTGCAACACTAGCTCCAACTGTACCAACTCCGATTATTCCAACTTTCATTAACTATTCCTATAAACTATTTAAATATTTTTTAATATTTTTTGCTGCTTGTCTAATTCTTTTTTCATTTTCAATTAAAGCAATTCTTACGTATTGATCACCATAATGTCCAAACCCAATACCAGGACTAACTGCAACTTTTGCTTCTGTTAAAAGTTGTTTAGAAAATTCCATACTTCCTAAATGTCTTGCTTTTTCTGGTATTTTAGCCCAAATAAACATCGAAGCATTAGGTACATTCATTTCCCAGCCTGCTTCTTTAAATGCTTCTACCATTATGTCTCTTCTATAATGATATTTTTCAATATGTTCTTCCACACACTCTTGTGGCCCATCAAGTGCAACTGTAGCTGCTACTTGAATTGGTGTAAACATTCCATAATCAAGCCAAGATTTAATTCTTTTTAATGCCCCAATAAGTTTTTCGTTTCCAACCATAAATCCAACTCTCCATCCTGCCATATTATATGACTTAGATAAAGTAAATGATTCAACTGCTACATCTAAAGCACCTTCCGCTTGGAAAATAGAGGGAGTAGTATAACCATCAAAAGTGATATCTGCATAAGCAATATCTGAGATAATATAAAATCTCTCTTTTTTAGCTAGATCAACTAATCTTTGATAAAATTCTGGTGTTACTGTTGCACATGTAGGATTATGAGGAAAGTTAACTAAAACATATTTTGCTCTTGGTATTGATTCATCAAGAGTTGTTTGTAGTCTTTCAAAGAATAGATCTTCATCCACTCTAAAATCATCCCCAAAAGTAAGTTCAAATTTATGAATTGCAGCACCACTTAACATAAATGCATATGAGTGAATTGGATAAGTTGGGTCTGGAACTATTGCCACATCTCCAACATTAACAACTGCTTGAACTAAGTGAACATAACCCTCTTTTGACCCCATAGTTGCACAAGCATGTTTATTTGGATCTAAATAAGTAACTCCATATTTTCTTTTATACCAATTACAAATTGCTAATCTTAATTTATATATTCCAGCTGATGCACTATATCCATGATTTTTTGGTTTATCTGCAGTTTCTTTTAATTTATCTATAATATGTTGTGGTGCTGGACCATCAGGGTTCCCCATTGAGAAATCTATGATATCCTCTCCCGCTCGTCTAGCTTCCATTTTGATGTTATTTACTTCTGCAAATACATAGTTAGGCAGTCTTTTCATTCTCTCAAACTCTATCTCTGGAAACATTTTTTTACTCCTTAATAATTACACTTAGTCCACGTTTTATATTTGCTAAGCTATATATATCTTTTATTTTTATATATCTTGTCTCTTCAGGTATTTCCAACTGAAGATTATTATGTTTGCTATCTTCTTTTACAATATTTAAAATATTAAGATTCATATCATAAAACACTACCTGAGGAAACCATTGATTACCAGGTTTTGATAAAATATCTATACTTCTTGCAGTATCTATTTTTATAAAATATGGTTTTAATGGTTTTCTAAAATCAACTTTTTCTCCCACTGTAAGTAAACTAGCTTTTGAAATAATTGAGTTTGATGTATTAATTGTATACACCCATTTTGTATATCCCTCTTTTTTTATATCAATAAATTTACAATTGTGTTTTGCTAATTCAATTGATAACATAAGAGGGTCAATGGCGGCTTCAGTTTTTAAATTAATAGTCCAAGTTAAACTCGCATTTTCATCATATAACATATGCTTTGTAAAATAGTGATAGTAGCCTAAGGCTTTTAAAGAATCAGATATTATTTTTAATGACTTTATAGGGTCATTGCTTATATTAAAAGTAATACTAATATTTTGAGGTTCATTGTATCCCATATCCAATAAACCATTATCTTTTAACTTTTGCATAACAACTATATAGTTTAAAGAGTTGTTATTATAATACTGTTTTTCATTTGAAAATAAGTGGTCTATTAAACCTTTGTTTTGTGAATATTCATTGAAGCCAATAATATTAATAATCTTTTCATTAAAACTATTTGCATATAGTGATGCAAATAAAATTATAGAACTTATAAATATTTTAAACATTTTACTTATCTTTTTAGTGTATACATTAAAATTGCAGCAGCAACTGATGCATTAAGTGAGTCAAAATCATTTGACATTCCTATTGATACTTTCAAGTCAAGTTTTTTTATAACTTTATTGGAAATACCTTCACCTTCATTTCCTATTATTAAAGCTACTTTATCTGTTTGCTCAATTTTCCCATATTTCTTTAAATCAATACCATCCATTGTTGCACCAATTAATGCAAAACCAGATTGTTTTAATTCATTTGCAATATCTAAAGTATTTTCAGTTTTACAAAATGGAATATCTAGCATAGCCCCTGCACTAGTTCTGATTAGTCCAGATTCTTTTAGAGTTTTTACTCCTGATGCTATTACACCATCAATACCTAGTGAGTAAGCAGATCTTAATATTGCTCCTATATTTCCAACATCAGTTAGACCATCTAGAACAACAACAAAGTTTAGATTTTTCATATCTTTAAATTCAGTATATTCAAAAATTGAGATTTTTAAGAAGTATCCTTGATGGTTTCCACCTTTTGCCAATGCTTGCGCTTTTTGGTTATCAAGTTTGTGTATTTTCTTTCCAAGTTTTAAAAACTTTGAAAACAATTTTTTCTCTATCTCTTTTGAAAAAAATATCTCTTCAATTATTTCTGGGTGTTTTTCGAGTACGTACTGTACTACTTGTTTTCCGTATATTATCATGGGCAAGATTTTATCTAAATATTGTTGATAAACGACTTTCATAAAATAATAATAAAAAATTTTCTTTTATAAAAATATTATTAAAATGAATTATGTTCTAAGGGATTATATTTAAGCAATAAAGTTTTTTATAAAAATAGTTTCTTAGATTACTTACTTTCTAATAAACCTTGATAGATATCTTTTACATTAGCTCCGCTCATTTTAGCTATTAATTTAGCTTTTATTTTAGGGGCAATATCTAAGTCCTTTATATCTCCAAGACTTAGCATTTGGCCTTTGAAAATAGTGGGTTCTATTACTATTACCCATTCTCCTCTAATATTCTCTTTTTTTAAAAATTCAAAAAGATTTGAGGCTGTATCTTTGTAGGAATTTTGGTGAAGTTTTGTAATCTCTTTTGCTAAAAAAACAGTTCTGTTTTCATCAAGATTTTTTATCTCTTCAATAGTTTTTAATAATCTATGTGGTGATTCATAAAGTATTGGTAAAATTGGACTTTGCATTACTTGAGTTAACTTATCTTTTCTCTCTTTACCTTTATGGGCTAAAAAACCAAAAAAAGTAAATTCTGTTTGTTCAAATCCACTCATTGCAAAAGCAGTTAAAACGGCATTTGCACCGGGAAGTACATCATAAGAAATCTCATTTTCAATACAGTATTGAACAAGGCTTGCACCAGGGTCTGAAACACAAGGCATACCTGCATCACTTACATAAACAACATTTTTTTCAAAATCTTCTTTTGTAAGAGTAGCCAAAACTTTTTTTTCATTATGTGAATGGAAGGATTTAAAATCAGTACAATTAAATATAAGATTTTCTCTTTGGGCAAAAAGTTGTAGGAGTTTTTTTGTGACACGTGTATCTTCACAAAAAATTAGTTCTGCCTCCAATAGGGCATTAAGGGCTCTTTTAGAGATATCCTCTAAATTACCTATTGGAGTTGGAACTAGTGTTAACATAGTACTAAATAATATAAATTATTTAGCAGAGTATTTAGCTTTGAATTTCTCAACTCTACCAGCAGCATCAACAATTTTGTGCTCTCCAGTAAAGAATGGGTGACAAGCATTACAAATATCAATTCTCATAGTTTCAACGTTTGATTTAGTCTCAAATGAGTTTCCACAAGCACATGAAACAGTACAAGTTTTGTAATCTGGGTGTATTTCTTTTTTCACTTCATTTTCCTTAAAATAATTAATGTCTAACAAAAGGTCGAGTCTTTGTCGCCCTTTATTAAACTCTTTAAAAATGGACTAGGATTATATCTTAAAATACTTAAGAATATCTGAATTTAAGTTTTCTATTATATTGGATCTTTTATTTAAAAATTGTCCTTTATTAAAAGTATTTTGTCTTTTTGCAAGTTTTATTGTGTTCTGTGCTATTTTTTCTTCTAATTGTATTTTATTGATTTTTCCATCTAAATACTCTAAGGTCTCAATAATTCCAATTGAAGACATAGCATTTGGCCCTCTTCTATATTTTTTCTCTAAATAGATTACTTCATCTATGACACCTTGCTTCATCATTAAAGAAGTTCTTAATTTAATTCTATTTTTTAATTCCTCTTTTTCCCATAATATTTCAAATATCTCTAAATTTTTTGCAATAGGTTCTTTAGGGTTTAATTCAAAATATTTAGAAGGGGTATAGCCACTTTGTTTATAAATTGCATATGCTTTTTCTATACGATATTTATCATTAGAAGCTATTTTACTCATATAGTTTTTATCAAGTTCATATAATAAGTTATAGGTTTCATGAAGTGACATATCTAGTTTAATTTCTTCTTTAATTCCACTTGATAAACCTTCAATTAAAGCTTTTAAATAAAAACCTGTTCCTCCTACAATAATAAGATTTTTCTTATGCTGTTTTGCATATTGTCTTGCATTTTTATAAGATTCAAAAAATTGTAAAACATCAAATTTCTCATTTACATAAACTTCATCTATACCAAAATGAATAATATCCCCACGCTCTTGCTTTGTAGGTTTTGCGGAGATAATATCAATCTCTTTGTAAACTGATAAGGAGTCTAGTGATAAGATAATGGAGTTGGTTTTAGAGGCTATGTCTAATGATAAACCTGTTTTGCCTGAGGCTGTTGAGCCAATAATTGCTATTTCTTTCATAATATGATTGTATCAAAAGAAGAGTAAATTTATATTTTGATATACTTCCACGCATGAATAAATTAACAAAACTTTTAAACAATTTTAATGAACTAGTAATGTTCAAACACTCAATTTTTTCTTTGCCATTTATTTTTATAGCAATGCTTGTTTCTTCTCTTCAAGTTAATAATAGTGCATGGTTTGGATTAAATCTTCTTATTTTAGGAATTCTTGCAGCAATTAGTGCTAGAAATTTTGCAATGGGATTTAATAGATATATGGATAGAGATATTGATGCTTTAAATCCACGAACAGTCAATAGGCCAAATGTTGATGGTAGAATTTCTGCTAGGCAGATGTTATTATTCACTTTAGCTAATGCCTTATTATTTATTGTAGTTGCTTATTTTGTAAATGACTTAGCATTTTACTTAGCTATTCCTATTTTATTAATTATTGGATCTTACTCTTATTTTAAAAGATTTTCATATTTTGCGCATATTATATTAGGTGTTTCTTTAGCCTTAGCTCCAATTGCTGGTGTAGTTGCAGTTAGCGAAACTATTCCTTTATGGTCTATCTTACTTAGTATTGGTGTTATGTTTTGGGTTGCAGGATTTGATTTATTATACTCTTTACAAGATATTGAAGTTGATAAGAAATTAGGGCTTCATTCAATTCCTAGTAAATTTGGTGCAAAGAAAACGATGTTTATTTCAAAAGTTTTCCACTCTTTAACAGTTATCTTTTGGCTGTTTTTTGTAATCACTTCAAATAGTGGTCTTTTTGCTTATCTTGCTGTATTAATAAGTGCTATTATGCTTTGTTATGAGCATATTTTAGTAAATAGAGATTTTACAAAGATAGATAAAGCATTTTTTACTGTAAATGGCTATTTAGGAATTATATTCTTTATTTTTATACTAATTGACACAATATGAGACAATTATTAATCAAGGTTTAAACATTTCTTAAAAACTAATATTATATTATATAACAAAATAATTTACTTAGGAAAAATTAATCATGGGTAATAAATTAAAAGAAGTAACTTATCTAACTGTTAAAAACTTAAAAGCATATGACATAATACTTCCTGGGCAATACTCCAAAACATTTGAGAATATGGCTAAAAGACTAGAAGTAGATTTTGATAAGGAAGATATCTTATTAAAAGATCTTCATCAAAATGAAGTTCATGTTAGTAAAATAGTGAAGATAACAAATCAAAGCTTAGACTCATTACAAAAATCAACTATAGATGCTAGAAAAGCAATAATAGATAAAGATGATAGCTCATTATCTGCTATTAATGTTGAGTTAGAAAAAATGCAAAAACAAATTGATTTTCTACAAAAAGAGTTATTCTCAGATCCTTTAACACATGCATATAATAGAAAGTGGTTTTCTGATTATTACTTAAAAGATGATAACTTTAAAAATGATGGATATATTGCATTTATAGATTTAAATAAATTTAAATCTATAAATGATAATTTTGGTCATATAGTAGGAGACCAAGTTTTAAAATATTTAGTAAAATTTTTAAAAGAAAATCTAAATTTTCCAGGTGTATATGTTTCAAGATATGCAGGTGATGAATTTATTGTATTATTTGATAAAGAAGAAACCTTAGAGCTTGATGTTTTTAAACTTATGAAAGATGTACAAAATAAATTATCTAAACAAAAATTAAAATCTACAAAGATAAAAGAACTTCATTTTAGTTTTTCTTATGGTTTATCTGCTTTTGGAAAAAATGATAAGATAGAAGATATTTTAGAAAAAGTTGATAAATTAATGTATGAAAATAAGCAAGAGAATAGATAAAATCTAATCTCTTTCTAGTTCATTAATTATATCTTTTCTAGCTCTATTAGAAAGAAATTCCTTATATAAAGACTTATTAACATCGAAAATTAACTTACTTGTATTTTGTATTTGATTAGCTACAATTTGTGAATCTACTGCTATTTGAACAAATAGTTTATTCTCTTGATTTAACCAATGGTTTACAATATTTGAGTGAGTTAAAGATTTTAAAGCAATATGCTCGGCAAACTTTTTTATATCTTTATCAAAAACATTTGGATTATCAAGTTTCTCTAAATAATTTTTATATAATGTTATAGTTTTAAAATATATTTTTTTTGTCAAATTTTGACTAGCACTGATTAAAGCCTGCTGCCTATGAAAAGCAAAATCTTCTTTTTCTAAACTATCTTTTTTTGTAACACTTAAGCCTATTGACGATACTTGATTTTTAAGAGTTCTTTCTTTTAACCATTTTGGTGCATTAGAAGGAATTTCTATCTCTTTTTTCTGAAAGACTTTCCCTTCACTTGAAAAGGGATTGAGTTTTTGAGTAGAAAAACAAGCAGTAAAAAAAATTGCAATTGATGTTGATAAGATAATTTGTAAAAGAAGAGTTTTTTTCATTTTACAATACTAACAATCACTAAATTTTTTGATAATTGCTTTTGATTTCTCTAGGGCAAGTTCACTTGAGTTTTTATCAAAAGTTAATGCTACTGCCATTCTTCTTCCAAGGTGTGATTGGGGTTTTCCAAATACCCTAACAAAGGAATTCTTTGTAAAAGCAGATTTCTTAATTTCAATTTCAGGGTTAAATGTATCATTTTTTGATTTATATGCAGCACTAGCACCACAACCATAATCAATATAATCTAAAGGTAATCCTAAAACAGCTCTAACATGAAGAGCAAATTCACTTTGAGATTGAGTAATCATAGTAACCATCCCTGTATCATGTGGTCTTGGACTTACCTCTGAAAAATATACTTCATCACCTTTTACAAACATTTCAACACCAAATATACCACGACCACCTAATCCATCGGTAATTGTCTTAGCTATATTTTCTGCATTTTTCTTAGCTTTTTTACTCATGTTCATCGGTTGCCATGAGAAAATATAGTCACCATCTTGTTGTATATGTCCAATTGGTTCACAAAATACAGTTTGATTTTCATTTCTAACAGTTAAAAGTGTAATTTCATAATCAAATTTGATAAAGGCTTCAACAATTAATTCACTCGCATCACCTCTAGCTTCTTTTGCTATTTCCCATGATGAGGCTAGATCTTCTTTTGATTTTGCTACACTTTGCCCATGTCCTGATGAACTCATTACAGGTTTAATTACACATGGAAAGCCCATTTTATAAGCAGCTTTTTGAAGCTCTTTGTATGTTGAAACAAATTCATATGGACCTGTTTTTATTTTTAATTTTTCTGCTGCAAATTCTCTAATATTTTTTCTATTCATTGTTTTATTAACAGCATCAGCATTAGGAATTACATGAAAACCTTCTTTTTCAGCATCAAATAAAGCATCTATATTAATAGCTTCAACCTCAGGTAAAATATAAGTAGGATTTTCTCTTCTAATTACATCTAAAATTTCATTTTTATTCTTCATATTAATAGTATATGCTTTATTTGCCACTAATTGGGCAGGAGCATTACTATATGAGTCAACGGCAATTGTTTCAATTCCAAGTCTTTGTGCTTCAATTATAACTTCTTTTCCAAGTTCACCACTTCCTAGTAACATGATTTTTATTGAGTCAGATTTTAATGGGGCTGTGAATTTCACTTTTTTCCTTTATTTGTTTTTGTTTTTCTAAATTTTCTAATTTTATTTTTTCTTCTTTTTGGATTGTATCATGAAATAGTTTATCAAAAGTAACTAGCTTGTTTTTTTTGATAATTGATTTTAATATATCTGTATAATTATGTCCAATTCCTGAATATTTATGCATAGTGGAGCTTAAACTCAAGCCATTTATAAAATTATTTGAATCTCGTTGTTCTTTTCTTTTAACTCTAAAATCATAATATGCAGCTGTTCTATTCAGGTTTAACATATATGCAGCAATTGAGTCCTGCAAAGTGGGGAATATTCGAATAAAATGTTTTTTTCCTGTAGCTCTACGTAATGGTTTTATGCCAATTTTAGGGTTAAATGTCCAATGTCCAAAAATATTATTAGCCTCTTTAAAGAATCTACTTTTCCCCCAACCACTTTCAGTTGCAGCTTGTGCTAAGGCCATTGACGGAGGAATAATATCAATTCTTCGTAAAAGTTTAGGGTAATCATAAATCTTTTTTATTTTATATTTAACTTGAAGTTTTTGTAATCTTTTATATTCTTTTGAATTTTTGTCAAGTTTCTTTTTCTTTGTTAGAGATTTTACAAAGGCTCTTTCTTCTAAAATTTTTCTATTTTCTAATTCTATTTTTTCACTAAAAAATTTAAAAAAATACTTTTTTTGTTTTGAAATATGCTGTTTGTAATAATCTTTTGAAAAAGCCGTATCTGCATGTAGAAAAACAAAAAATGCAGATAAGCTAAGAAGAAGTTTAGATAAAAAAATCATAATTTTTAATTAATTGTTGCTGTAAAAACTCTTTTTACAGCGCCTTTAAAATATATTTTTTCATTAATTTTAGATATTGTTAGTTCTTCACCACTTTTTGGATATACAAAAATTTTACTAGAAATTAATGCTAAGTCTAAAGCTCTTAAAAAACATGCAACCATTCCTGTTCCACAAGCAAGAGTTTCACCCTCAACTCCTCTTTCATAAGTTCTAACTTTTAGAACTTTTTCATTATTGATATTTTCAACTTTTGCAAAATTTACATTAGCATTATGCTCATATCTCATTTTTGCACATAAATCATGATCATATTTTTCTAAATTATCAACAATTGTTACTAAATGAGGAACACCTGTATCAATTAAATGCCATGTTAAACCTTCTTGAGTAAAACTCTCTTTTATTATAAGAGGTTTTGTCATTTGTGTTTCTACAATATTACTATTTATTTTTGCATCAATAATTTCTGATTCTATTAATCCAGCTTTTGTTAAAAACTTCATTTTTGAAGGTGCTAAATTATTATTGTATGCATAATGCGCTACTGCTCTTGTGGCATTACCACACATTGCAGCATCACTTCCATCACTGTTATAAAACTTCCATTTGAAATCTGCTTCATCACATGGAAGT
>JBFHGG010000091.1:0-11197 GCA_041583235.1 Halarcobacter sp. | reverse complement strand
AGATTTATCTTCTTTAAAGATATCGTCTTCCAAGTCAATTGCATTTAAAGATAAGATCAATATTAAGAGTAAAGAAATACTTTTAAACAAAGTTGTATCCTATTCCTGATAAATTATTAATAATATTAGTGGGTAGTTTTTTCCTTAAATGTAAAACCACTGAACGTAAGGCATTATCTGTCATTACATTATCTTTCCAAACTTTAAATTGAATCTCTTCATATTTTACAACTCTATTTTGGTTATTTATAAGTAACTCCATAAAAAGACTCTCTTTTTTATTTAGAACAATCACTTCATCTTTATATATTAATTTTTTATTTTCAAAATCGTAAGTATAATTTTTATCGCAATCTAAAGTTATCACAAGATTTATATTTAAAGAGTCTATGCATTTCCCTAAAACCTCAAATAACATTTTTGTATTAATTGGTTTAACCACATATTTTTCCATATGTAACTCTACGGCTTCCATTAAATACTTTTTATCTGTATGAGCTGTTATCATTACAACTGGAGTATCTTTATCTTTCTCTCTTACTTTTTTAATAAATTCTAAGCCATCCATAATAGGCATATGTATATCACTTAATATAATATCTGGTCTATTCTCTTCATATAATTCTAAAGCTTCTTTACCATTAGACGCCTCATATACCTCTTTTGCATAATAAGATAAGGTTTTCATTATATTTTTTCTAATTCCGATTTCATCCTCTGCATAAAGTATAGTTAGTGATTTTAATTGTTTTTTAATTTTTTCCAAAATGCTTCCTTTATTAAAAAAATAGCAATTATTATAGCTAATAAAAATTAAATTTGTAAATTAAGATAAATTTAAAAATTAGCCATTTTTGATATTTTTTTGCAATTTTTTTCCGTTAAGATTATTTCATGAGTTAAACAAAGAGGTTGAAATGAATGAAAATGCCAAAAGATTAAAAGCAGCAAAAGACTTAAGAGATATTTTCTTAAGTACTAATTCAAAAGAGTTGTTTGAAGCCTTTTCTAGTTTATTAGAAGATACAGATATATCTGAAATTGAACTTGAAACTGACTTTAATTATTATTTTATAGGACCAGATGCTCCTATTGCTCCACCATATGCATCTATTTATTTAGACGAAGAAGATGCATTGATGACTAAAACTACAATGCAAATAAGAGATTTATATGAAGTTATGGGGTTTAAAAATAGTCTAAAAGATAAAGTTCCAGAAGACTTCATAGGTTTAGAACTAGATGCTTATTATCAATTATTATTTATAGAAATAGAAAAAGATATCCCATATTTAAAAGATTTAAGAACATATTTTTTAATTGAACATGTAAATACATGGGTATTTAAATTTATACAAAGAGTTTTAGAACATAAAGAAAAAAATTCAAAAGCGGTTATTTTGATTATAGAAAAATTAGATGATTTTTTTAAAAACGAGCTCAAAATTAAAGGAGAAATATTATGAGTTATTCAAAAGAGAAAGTAGAAGGGATTCTAAGCGATGGCCTTCAAAGAAGAGGTTTTCTAAAAGGTTTGGTTGCATGTGGTGTTTTATCTGTATTACCAGGTGGAAGATTATTAGCAAATGAATCTTTAAATACTAAGATTCCTTATTTAGGAGAAAAAGCTTACGAAACATTTAGAAATGCCTGTCCTAGAAACTGTTATGATACTTGTAGTATAAAAACTTTTGTAAAAGATGGCGTAATGCAATTTATTGAAGGTGCAACTGAATCAACTTTTACAAGAGGAGGTTGTTGTGTGAAAGGAAACTCTTATGTAAGAAGAGTTTATTCACCAAAAAGAATTAAATATCCAATGATGCAAGTTGGAGGAAAAGGTTCTGGTTCTTGGAAAAGAATTTCTTGGGATGAAGCAATTTCTCATATTGGAGATAATCTTTTAAAAATGAAAAAAGAAGATGGTCACTTATTAGGTGCAGCTCTTACAAAATACTCAGGAAATTTTGGAATTACTCATTATGGTGTTGAAGGAATGTTTAGTTCAATTGGTTATACAACAAGATTTGGTGGAACTCCATGTTGGCCAGCAGGAATTGATGCACAAAACTTTGATACAGGAAGTATGTGGTGTAATGATCCTGAAGAGATGAAAGATAGTAAATATATTATTCTTTGGGGAGTAAATCCAGCTTCAAACTCTATTCATACTATGAAATATATATATGAAGCAAAAAGAAAAGGTGCAAAAGTTATTGTAATCGATCCTTTATTTACTGAAACTGCATCAAAAGCAAATGAATATTTCCAAGTAAAAGCAGGAAGTGATGGATTATTAGCTTTAGCTATGGCTAAAATTATTGTAGAAAATAATTTACATGATAAAAAATGGTTAAAAGCAAATTCACATGGATATAAAGAGTTCGCAAAATATTTAAAAACTGTATCTGTAAAAAAAGCATCTGAAGTTAGTGGTTTATCTGTAGAATTAATAAATGAAATTGCCTTAGGATTTGCTAAAGCTGATCCTGCAACTATTTGGATGGGATATGGACTTCAAAGACATACTAATGGTGGTGCTATGATTAGAGCAATTGACGCTTTAGTAGCAGTTACGGGTAATGTAGGTAAATATGCAGGTGGTGCTAGATATGGTCACCTAAATACTTGGGGATTTAATTATAGTGCAATGACAAATCCAAAACCTGAAGGCAGTGTTGGTTATGAAGCATCAGGAGCCGTTATGGGTGATGTTCATGGCTCAGGAAGTGCTGAAAAAGTTAAATACTCTGATAGATATCTTAATATCAATAAAACAGCAGATGGAATATTAACAGCAGCAGATCCTAAAATAAAACTTTTATGGGTTGCATGTAAAAATCCAATGGCACAAGATTTTGATAGAAATAAACTTATAAAAGCATTTAATACAGTTGAAACTGTAGTTGTAGTTGATCAATTCTTTAATGAAACAACAAAATGGGCTGATATAGTTTTACCTGTTACAACTCAATTTGAAGAGTATGATGTAAATGTATCTTATTGGCATTATTGGTTAAGTTTAAATGAGCAAGCTATTAAACCACTTCATGAAGTAAAATCTGATTTAGAGATTGCTTCATTATTATCAGCTTATATGAATAAAAAAGAGAAAGGTTCTTGTACTTTCCCTCAAAAATATAATAGTAAAAAAATAACAAGTAGAGAGTTTAATAATGGAATTCATGAACAATTTGGAATTAAATCATGGAAAGATCTTAGAAATGGACCTGTAAAAGCAAAAGCAGTTATTCCTTTTGCAGATGGAAAATTTAATACTCCAAGTGGGAAGTTTGAGTTTTATTCTGAACAAGCAGTTAAATATGGACATACAGCCTTACCTGAATATATTGAAGTTAGAAAACCTTATGATAGATATAGATTAACAACTCTACACTCAAGATTTTCTCTTCATTCACAATTCCAAAATTTAGATTGGATGGAAGATATTCACCCTGAGCCATTTGTTTATATTAATCCAGAAGATGCAACATATAAAAGAATTAAATCAGGTGATATGGTAGCCGTTTTCAACAAACAAGGTCTTCTAAGAGTAAAAGCAAAAGTTACTGATAATACTCCTGTTGGAACATTTATGATGTATGAACAATGGTATAACAATAGTATTTATAATGTAAATGAGTTAGTTGATGATACTTCTTCAGATATGGGATCATTCAAAACAGGTGCACCAGGTATCGCATTACAAGATACTTATGTGAACGTTAGAAAAGTATAAGGAGGAAGTTATGCAAAAAGCTTTTTTAGTAGATAGTGAGAAATGTTTAGGTTGTAATACATGTGCGATGGCTTGTAAAAATCAATATCATCAAGATAAAGGAATTTTATGGAGACAAGTAAGAGAAATTGGTCATGAAGATTATAGAACAGATCAAAATAATATATTACCTTCACTTGTATGGTATGCAAAACCTCCTAAAGTAGATGTTCCAGCAGAAAGATATTATGCATCAATTGCATGTAATCACTGTGAAGAACCAGCATGTGTAGCAATATGTCCTGTTCAAGCTCATACAAAAGATCCAGAAACAGGAATTTGTAAACATGATCAAAGTTTATGTATTGGATGTGGAGGATGTGTTAAAGCCTGTCCTTTTGGAGCATCTAAATTTAATGAGAGATTAGGTAAAGCAGAAAAATGTAGTATGTGTTGGGAAAGACAAGCAGATGGAAAATTACCAGCTTGTGTACAATCTTGTCCAGTTGAAGCAATTCAAATTATAGATATTCATGATCCAAAATATGCAAATATTGGAGAAAAAAATCCTTTAGGACTTGATTATGCTGTTGAAGCTCCCACAAAACCAAGTACAAGATTCCTAAATTCAAGTATGCCTAGTAAGATTCATAGATTATAAGGATATAGGATGAAAGTTGTTTTTACATTTCTTTTTATCTTTATGACAATACTTTTTGGTGAGCAGCACTCACCAGAAGTATGTCCCATTGTGGAAAAAGATTTTAATTATTATGCAGATCAAAAAGTTGAATTAGTTATCCCTTCAAAATTCACTTTAGGCGAAAACATAATTGAAATAAAACTAAGTGATATAAATTTACCCTCAGGTTATAATATTGTTGCCTTTATAGATGTGGAAGAGTTTTCTTCAAAAGAAGAACCAGAAGTTGAAAATGGAATACCTCTTTCTTCTATAGAGTTTACAGAAAAAGGAAATTATGAACTGTTATTAAATGTAAATTTAATTTATAGAAGTAGTTGAGCAGGGGTTCAAGTTGCTAGTTTAGCAAGACAAATAATAAAAACCACTGTAGAGTAAAAATCAAGACAAATTAGAACTTTGCCTTGATTTTTTTATATTAGAAATGTGTTTATTTCTCCATAGGAAGTTCACTTCTTGCAGACCACTCATATATAGACGCAGCATAATTTTTAGCATTTTTATATCCTGCCATTTGTAAAATAAGAGTCATATGGGCAGAACGAATTCCAGCTGTACAATAAAGTACAAGGGTATCATCTTTTTTAAGACCTTCTTTCCCCATAATAGCTTCTATTTCTACTTGGCTTTTAATTGTGCCATTTTCGTTGAGTAAATCGGACCATTCAATATGTAAAGCATCTTTAATATGCCCACCTCTAGATTCACCATAACTTGTAGTTCCATACCATTCTAATGTACTACGAGAATCTATTATTGCAATTTCTTTACGCTTTAACATAATTTCTTCTGTACTTATTAGCATATTATTATTCATTTGTTTTACAAGAATTTTACTAGGAGTAGGGCTTGTTTTTTTTGTGCTAGTTTTTCCATTGGATCTTTGCCAAGCAGGCCATCCTCCATCTAAGATTTTAGTATTACTTAATCCTGCCATTCTTAACATCCAAACAATACGTCCATCTTCTCCCCAAGCATTAGGATTAGCATAAACAATAATGGTTTTTTTATTATTAATTCCAAATTCTTGAAACTTTTTACTTAATTCTTCAGGTTTTAAAAGAGTTGTAAAACCTTCTCCTTTTGCTGCTTTCATATTTGAAAAGGTTTGCCATGAAGTAGAAATTGCTCCTTCTATATGTCCTTCTTTATAAGGTTCTTCTCCTCTTGCATCAAGTACAAGAATATTTTTCTTATGCAAATTTTCTTTTAACCAATCAACATTTACCAAAAGATCATTCTTGACATAATTTCGCTCTTTAATTGATGATGTTACATCTGAATTATTTATTGTCATCCAAGCTATAAATATAGCAGCTACGACTAATAATAAACCATACAGTTTACGCATTTTTCTTCCTTAGAAATAAAATTAAAGTTTATATGTGAAGTTGAAATCAAAATAGTGAAAAGAAGTGGGTTCACTTTAAATGAATGCTTAAACCTTAAGCCTTATATGAACTTTCATTTATTATATAGATTTTAAGCTTAGAGTAATAAATTACAAATCAAGGCAGCTGTGATTTTGCCTTGATTTTATTTTCTAAATGCGTCTGTGTTCTATTTATAGCTATATTTATTAATTTTAGATTTTCAATATTATTACAAATAAATCTAGCTTTTTCATATAAGTCTTTTGCCTTTTTTAGCTCGTTTTTAACTTCATATGAGAGTGCTAAGTTATATAAAACTTCATAACTTTGTCCATGTAAATCAATATTTAGATGATGGAGTTTTTCATTTGCAAGATTAATATTTTTATTCTCAAGTAAATCTACAATAATATTAAACTCTTCTTTTATTTCTTTGCTATAAACTTTATCATCATCAAAATCTTCAATAATAATTACTTTATCATAAACATAATGAGGAGCAATATCATTAATAAAATCTCTAGAAATTGCATTAGCAAGTTTGGAATTATAATAATCTTGTTTTCTATCAATTTTTAAATGTCTATAAAAAATAGGATCATAAAAATATCTATTTTTAAAACATGCATTAGTTCTTTTCCCTTTAGTATAAATTTTAGAGAATATGATTTCTTCATTTTGATTTAATACTTGAATTTTACTCTTAACACTATAATTTCTTCTTTCACAAGGAATTCGTCTTTCTCTGTACTCTAAACACCTTGAAGTTCTTTTTTTGTCTTTATATTCATATCTAGAACATCTTCTATAATCTGTTTCATAATCATAATAAAAATCATAAATTAGCGATGCATCAATTACTTCTCCTGTTACTATTGCATCAACATTTTCATAATTATTTTGAAGATTAAAAACTCTTTTATTTTCTATTTGCATATTTACTAGTTTTTCTTCTAGATAATTTGCTTGGTTGATATTATCATTTATAAAATCTTCTAAAATCACATTATGTATTTTTTTATTGTGTAAAAGTGAAGGTGAAAGTGATTTTACACTTACTTGTTTAGGAGTACAAGCGCAAATAAAGAGTGTAATAAATAGTATGAAGATAGCTTTAAAAGAAGTGTTTAGATACTGCATAAATAGCCTTTATATATGTTCTCTTGTTATTTTACTTAATATTTGTATAAAAAAAGTGATAGATAAGAGTATATTAATAATATTTTGAGATAATACTTCTAAATATAAGAAAAAAATAAAAATTAAAGTGAAGGATAAAAAATGGATTTTTTTACAGCTGATATTTGTGATGAACACCCAGATAAAACTTATTTACTAGATAATGAATTTATAAACTATGGTGCAAAACAAAAAGCATGCGGAACTGTTGTAACTGTTAAATTAGATAGAAATAATAGTGAGCTTATCAAAATATTAAGAGATGAAGATGGAAGAGGTAAAATTGTAGTTGTTGATGTTGAAAATGAGTATTTTGCAGTTGTAGGTGAAAATCTAATGAAATTTGCAAATAATAACAATTATGAAGCAATTATAGTAAATGGATATATAAGAGACACTTTCCAAATAAAAGATATTCCTGTTGCATTATTTGCACGCGGAACTTGTTCTAGAAAGTATATTCCTATAACAGAAGGGCAAAGAGATTTAGAACTTTCATTTTGTGGAGTGCAGTTTAATACAGGTGATTATATATATGCAGATACAGATGGAATTATTTTAACAAAAGAAAAAATTGTTTAATTATGTATATATTTGGATATGGATCTTTAGTAAATATAAAAAGTGCGCAAAAGTCATTTAAAAGAGAGTTAAAACATGAAGATTTTATTCCTATTATTGTAAATGGATATAAAAAAGTATGGAACTCAATTGAATATATAATTTTTGAGAATGAAAAGAAAATTTCAAATGGGATCTTCTTAAATCTTGAAAAAGACGAAAAAGCTCACACAAACGGTACTTTGTTGAAAATTTCCCAAGAAGAGTTTGAGTTTTTAAAACTTCGTGAGAAAAACTACTCTTGTATAGAGATAGAATCAATTAGAGGTTTTCAAACGGAAGAAAAAATTTATACTTTTATGACTACAAATAAAGAAAAAATTGCACAAAAAGATTGTGAAAATTGTTTTATTCCTAAAAAATATATTTCCTTATTAGAAGAAGGATTAAAGCCTTATTCAAAAGACTTTAAAGAGCAGTTTATCAAGTCATATTCTGTATATCCTTTTTTAATAAAAGATGGAACATATATCTTTTCAGATCCAATTCAAAACAAGTTTGCAAAAGATGGTATAAAAGATGAGAAGTAATTGTACAATTTTTACGGGAAGTTTATTATCTCATAAAAGAGAATTAAAAAATCAAGAGATAATAGTAAAAAATGAAAACCAAATAGAGATTGTTTTTTTTAAAGATGACACTTTAGATGATTTTGAAGCAAGTTTAAATAAAATTTGCGGAAACTCATCTTTCTCTTACTCTTTAAAAAAGAAAATGGCTTCATATCTTTTAAGTTTTATTTCTGTTGTTATTATTATGTTTGCCTTGATCTCCTCTTCGTTATATGAAGATGTATTTAAAAAAATAATCTTTGAATCTCCTTTATCTTGGACTATGGGTGATTCTATATCTATGCTTTTTGTACTAATATTCTTTTTTGGACTTTTAATGATGCCCTCTATTTTAGATGGAGAGAGTTCACAATTAAAAGAGGTGCTTAATGCTTGGTTTAATAAAGATGCAAGAAGAGTTAAAAGAGTAAGACTTGCCTTACAAGAATTAGATAAAAAATATCAAGTAAAAATCTATAATATAGACTTTTTAGATGAAAACCATTGGATGTGGAAATTAATAGTTCCTTGCCTTGTAAAACACTTTCAAGAGCTTGATTTTTTTGTTAGAAATGATCAGAAAAGAGTTTGTGAAAAAAGACTTGAAAGATTAGATGTTTTAGAAATACAGATAAAAAATAAAAGATATTTGAGTAAAAAAGCAGATGAAGAGATGCTATTATCTCAAAAAGAGAGTTCTTTATACTCTTTATTACACTTATCTTCAACAACTCTAATAGGCAAAAATTTAGATAAAGAGTTTGTTTCCTTAGAATTATTTGAGTATTGTGGTAGAACTTTTTTTACAGATGAGAGTAGTAAAAAAGATAAAAATAGTTTAATCTCAGGGTTTCAAAACTTTATAAACAGATGTTTTGATGATTTTTTTCTTTTAGCTCAAGAAAAATCAGCTCAAGTTTATTTTACATCCTTAGTTAAGCAAAAAGATTTATATGATGAGAAAAGAAGATTATCATACTATTTAAGAAATCATATAGAAGAGTGTTTAGAGTATTTTGATAATCCAATCTCTTTACTTATTTTATATTATTATGTAAAAGATATTGTTTTAGATGAGAAAAGAACAATTGCTATTTTAGAAAAATTAATCTCTTCAATAAAGAAAAAACAACAATATGATTTAATTCAAATTTTTTGGTTTGATATATCAGGAAAAATGTTTGACTCAAAACAAATAGATAATTTTGAACTTACAAATAATTCTATATATAGAAAACTTTCAATAAAAGCTTTAAATGACTTAAAATTTTTATTTGAAAGAAATGGATATTTTGAGCAAGCATTATTAATATGTGAATATTTATATGAAATAAATCCAAATAAGTATGCAGTTGATATTTGCTCATTACATGAAAGAATGGGTGATTTTGAAAAAGCTTATGATTCTTTACCTGAGGACTTTACTCAAAATAATTTAAATAAACCTAATGATATAGAAGTAAGATATTTACAAAGAAAGTCTTGGATTATAGTTAGTAAAAGAGCCGAAGATAAAAAAGAAGAGGGCTTAAACTCTTTAGAACAATTAAGAAAAATACTATTTTCACACTCTTATGATAACGAACCTTTATGGCTATGGCATTATTATAATATCAAAGCAAATTATGCGGAGTGGAATAAAGATTATGATAAAGCAATAGAAAATTATAAAAAGTGTTTAGCTATTCCTTCTTTAGGAGCTTATGAGTATGGTGGAACTTTTATAAATATGTCAATAGCATATAGATTTAAATACTTAACAAACTGTTCACAAAATATAGATAGTATAAATAAATCAATTTTATTAGGAAATATTGGTGTATTATTAAAAGATTCTGTAGGCGATAGGGATGAAATGCCTGTGGTGCTTCATAATCAAGCATTAAATATTTTATATAAATTAGCAAATGTTGATATTAGAAAAGATAAAGAACTTGCTTTAAAAGCTAGTGAACTAACAAATAAAGGTTTAGAAATATTAGATTCAACAAACTCAGTTAAGCGTTTAGGAATTATTCTTTGTGAAAATATTCTTGCAAAATCACTTTTAGGTATAAATATTGATAATTTAAAAAAACGTTTAGATGAACATTGGGAATTTATTGATGATTATGAAAAAGAACAAATCAATTTAATTTTTGAAAAGTTTGAATCAAGTAAAATGGCTAAATTATAAACTAACTTTACTTGTCTACAAAATGTAAACAAATCAATATATAATAACAGCTTTAAGAAAAAAGGTCGCAAAAAAATGAATGAACAAATGAATTATAGAAAAGATACAATAAATTTAAATATAGGAACAATAGAAGAAAAACGTAAAGAGATAAAAGAATACTTTTTGCAAACATATGAGCTTGATGAAAAGCTATTTGATTTATTAAAAGATAAAAAATCTTTATATGAGCAGCCAAATAGTCTAAGACAACCTTTAATATTTTATTATGGGCATACAGCAACATTTTTTATGAATAAATTAAATGTTGCAAATATTACACAGCAAAGAGTAAATAAAACTTATGAATCAATTTTTGCTATTGGTGTTGATGAAATGTCATGGGACGATTTAAATGATGAAAACTATACTTGGCCAACTTACGAGCAAACAAAAGCTTATAGAGATGAAGTAAAGAGCTTGGTTTTAGAAATAATTGATAGTTTAGAGTTTACACTTCCAATTAATTGGGAATCACCAATGTGGATTATAATGATGGGAATAGAACATGAGAATATCCATATTGAAACCTCATCAGTTTTACTAAGAGAACTTGGAATTGAACATTTATCAAAAGAAGAACTATTTACTTATAATAATGAAAGAAGTGATAGCTATCCTAAAAATGAATTATATGAGGTTAAAGCTGGAGAAGTATTATTAGAAAGAGATAGAAAAAATCCTGTTTTTTATGGATGGGATAATGAATTTTCATTTCACAAAGCTCAGATTAAAGAGTTTAAAGCAAGTAAATATTTAGTTTCAAATGGAGAATATTTAGAGTTTGTAAAAGATGGTGGGTATTCTAAACTTCATTACTTTACAAAAGATGGAATT
>JBFHGG010000090.1:0-11204 GCA_041583235.1 Halarcobacter sp. | reverse complement strand
AGTTCCTGCAACACCAGTAGAAGTATTTAAAGTTGTTGACAATGCTGTAACAATAACAAAAAGATATCCAGCTACTATAAAAGCAGAAAAAAGTGTGAATATTATTGCTAGAGTATCAGGGACATTAGAAGAGAGATATTTTGAAGAAGGTTCTTTTGTAAAAAAAGGTCAAAATTTATATAAAATTGAACAAAGAACTTATCAAGCAGATATTGATTCTGCGAGAGCTACTTTAAATGGTGCAAAAGCATCATTAGTAAAAGCAAGTAGTGATTGGAAAAGATATAAAAATCTTTATGCACAAAAAGCAATTAGTGCTTCAGATAAAGATGAGTACTACTATAACTATCAAAATGCAATTTCTGATGTAAAAACTGCAGAAGCAACATTAACAAATGCAAAGATCCAATATGGATATACCCAAATTAAAGCTCCACTGTCTGGAATAGTTTCAACGACACAATTAAATGTTGGTAACTTTGTAAGTGCAAATACGACACTTACAACTATTACAAAAGTTGATCCGATTTATGCAGAATTTTCAATGCCTCAAACTGATATTGGGCAATATTTATCTCAGATTAAATCAGACTCTGTAAAATTTTCGGTTAACTGTCATAACAAATGTCTTGAAGGTGGAGTTTTAAAATATGTTTCACCAACTCTTGATTCTTCAAGTGATACTTTACTTTTAAGAGCTCAATTTGATAATAAAGATAATGAAGTAATTATAGGACAATTTACAAATATAAATATTTCAGATATCCCTATGTCAAATGTAATGACTATTCCAGAACAAGCAATTATGCAAAATGGAACTAATACTACAGTTTATGTTATTGATGAAAATTCAATGGCTAAAATTCAAGCAGTTACTCTTACAGGGGAAGCTTCTAAAGATGGCGTAATTATAAAAAGTGATTTAAAAGTTAATGACAAAATCATTATTAGTAATATCTCAAAAATAAGACCAGGAGCAAAGGTTCAAATAATAGAAGGAAAAAAATAAAATGATTTCATCTTATTTTATAAAAAAACCAGTATTTACCTCGGTACTTTCAATTTTAATTTTTCTTGCAGGATTACTTGCAATTAAAAATTTACCAGTTGAATTATATCCGCAAGTTTCACCTCCTCAGATTACTGTATCTACTTCATATCCAGGAGCTAGTGCACAAACTATTGCACAAACGGTTGTAGCACCATTAGAAGAAAATCTAAATGGTGTTACAGATATGATTTATATGGAATCAACTACATCAGATGCTGGAACGGCAACTATAAATATCTATTTTAAAGTAGGAACTGATCCACAAACGGCAAAAGTAAATGTAAATAATAAAGTACAAACAATACTTTCAACACTTCCTTCAAGCGTACAAAGCCAAGGACTAAGTGTAGAAGAAAAGGTACCAAGTATTTTAAAAGTATATTCACTAATTTCTCCTGATAATTCAAAAGATACACTGTATTTATCAAATTATGCAAAAAACAATATTGTTGATGAAATTAAGCGTGTTGAGGGTGTTGGTGGAGTAAGTATATTTGGTGAAAAAGAGTATGCAATGAGAGTTTGGTTAGACCCTTCTAAGTTATTAAACTATAATTTAACAGCGTCTGAAGTAATTACAAAAATACAAGACCAAAATGAACAATATGCAGCAGGTAAATTTGCTGAAGAGCCAACTGCTAGTAAGCAGATGTTTACATACACTTTACAAACGCCAAATAGATTTGAAAGTGTTGAACAATTCTCAAATATTATTTTAAAAGCAGATGAAACAGGTAGAAATGTTCTATTAAAAGATGTATCAACAGTTGAGTTAGGAGCTGCTTCTTATTCTAGTAAAGCCTTATACAACGGCCAAAATGCTATTCCTTTTGGTATATTTTTACAAACTGGTGCAAATGCACTTGATGTAGCAGATGCAATACAGTTAAAAATCGAAGAACTTGAAAAAAATTTTCCCTCTGGTATTGAATATAGAGTACCTTATGAAACTGTTTCGTTTATTGATATATCTATTGATGAAGTAATAAATACCTTTGTTGAAGCAATGATTTTAGTTATGCTTATTATATATCTTTTTTTACAAAACTGGAGAGCAACACTTATTCCTCTTTTAGCAGTTCCTATTTCAATTGTTGGAGCGTTTGCTGGAATGTATGCTTTTGGATTCACTATAAATCTTCTAACTCTGTTTGGATTAGTTCTAGCTATTGGTATTGTTGTTGATGATGCTATTGTTGTAATTGAAAATGTTGAAAAACATATGAGTGATGGAATGAATCCAAAAGATGCAACTATGAAAGCTATGGAAGAGGTTTCAGGAGCACTAGTTGCCATTGTACTAGTTTTATGTGCTGTATTTGTTCCTGTTGCATTTTTAGGTGGACTTACAGGAGTTATGTATCAGCAATTTGCTGTGACTATTGCAATCTCTGTTGTAATTTCAGGATTTGTTGCTTTAACTTTAACACCAGCTCTTTGTGCACTTTTATTAAAACCCGTTCATAAAGAACCAATATTTATTTTTAGATGGTTTAACAAAGCTTTTAATTCTTTGACCAATGCTTATGGAAAAGTAGTAAAACTAGTAATTAAACTATCTCTTGTTTTTCTTGTAATTTACGCAGGTGTTGTGTTTGTTACATATTCTGAATTTGGAAAAATGAGTAGTGAAATAGTACCAACTGAAGACCAAGGAAATGTAATGATACTTTCATCTAATCCTTCAGGTTCTTCACTTACAAGAACAGAAAAACTTGCAGATGAAATTTATCAAACAATTTCAAAAGATCCTAATGTAGAGCAAATGATGCAAATTCCAGGTATGGACTTTGCAACCTTTACACAAAGATCAAATGCTATGATCTCTTTTGTTGATATGAAAGATTGGAGCGAAAGAACTGAAGATAATCAACAAACACCATTTTTAGCAAATAAATATACAGGCCAATTAATGCAAACAACAACAGAAGGTTTTAGTTTTGCTATTGTTCCAGGTGTAATTCCAGGTATGTCTTTAACTGGTGGTTTTGATATGTATGTTCAATCAAGAAATAGTACAGATATAAATGTACTTAATAATTATGTAAGCCAAATAATTAAAAAAGCAAATGAAAGTCCAAAACTATCAGGGGTTAGAACAACACTTGATGTAAATACTCCAAAATATAAAATGGAAGTTGATTATCAAAAAGCATTTTCAAAAGGTGTAAGTACAAGTGATATTTTCACAGCACTGAATGCAACACTATCAAATAAAAATGTAAATGATTTTACTTTAAATGGTAAAAATTATGATGTTATCATAGAAGCATTGCAAGAGTATAGAGAAGATCCTAATGGTCTAGATAAAGTGTATGTAAGAGGTTCAGATGATGAATTATTACCTGTATCTTCATTTGTAACTGTTACTAAGACAACAGGAACAGATATTATAAATAGAATGAATATGTTCATGTCTGCTAAAATCTCAGGTTCACCTGCTACTGGTGTTAGTTCAACTGATGCTTTAGATGAAATTGAAAAGATTTCAAAAGAGATTTTACCAAGTGATTATTCTGTTGCATGGACTGGAACTGCTTACCAAGAAAAAGAAGTGGGAAGTGATAGTACTATTGCTTTTGTTGCTGGTATTGTTTTTCTTTATTTGATTTTATGTGCCTTGTATGAAAGATGGTTATTACCTATTACTATTGTATTTGCTGTTCCTTTTGCAGTTTTAGGTTCAATTGAAGCTACAGTTTGGAGAGGATTATCAAATGATATTTATTTCCAAGTTGGACTTCTAGTACTTATTGGTCTTAGTGCTAAAAATGCTATTTTGATTGTTGAATTTGCACTGCATAAAAGAAAAGAGGGTTTAAGTATTAAAGAAGCTGCAATAGAAGCTGCAAAACTAAGACTTAGACCAATTGTGATGACTTCTTTAGCCTTTACTATTGGAGTTGTTCCTTTAGCAATCTCTTCAGGTGCAGGAGCTGCAAGTAGACACTCTATTGGTACTGGAGTTATTGGTGGTATGTTAGCTGCAACTTTCATTGCAATTGTGTTTATTCCTATGTTTTATTATGTAGTTGAGACCCTTACAAATAGTGACAAAAAATTAGCCAAAAAAGCTTTAGAAGAGAAATAAAAACTTAAGAGGAAATATCCTCTTAAGTATAAGACAAGGAGAGCTTTTATGAGTGTAAATATAAAAGTAGAAAGAAAAAATGAAATTATGAAAATAGCTTCTGATTTGTTTTATTCAAAAGGAATTGCTGATACAACAATTTCAGAGATTACATATTTAGCAAATATAGGTAAAGGAACTTTTTACCAATATTTTAAAAATAAAGAAGATGTAATTGATGAATATATTAAAACATATTTCCAAAATATGTATATATTAATTTATGAGAAAATAGATGATTTTCAAACAAATAAAGAAAAAATATCTTTTATTGTTAAGTCATTATTTAGATCAAAAGCAAGAGATGAAAAGTTCACATATTTATTTATTGAATTTTTAAGACTTGCTATTAATAAAAAGAAAATAGAGTCAAAAGAGTTTTATGAATTTAATCAACAAAATATAAATTTAATAAGCCAATATTTAAGAAAAGGTATAAAAGAAAAAGAGTTTAAAAAGTGTAATGCTGAAGAAATAGCTTTTGAAATTATCTCAACTATTTTAGGAAATATAATATTATCTTTAAGTTATGAATTTAAAGAGTGTGATAACTCTACAAAATACAATGTACAGACTATTTTAAATTCAATTGAGTATCAAAATGATTAATAAACAATTACTAAAAAAGATTTTTGTAATGATTGGAATGATGACTTTAATAGGAGGAACTTTTACAGCAATAATGACCTATGTAAATATAGGTTTTACTGATGATTTTTTTACAAAATGGTCAGAGTCTTTATTTTTTGCAGTGATTTTTATGATGCCTCTTGGTGGGGTCTTTATGTTTTTATCAAATAAATTTATTAAATTTATTTTCCCAAATTTAAGATACATATTACAAAATATTTTAGTAGGTATTTGTATGGCTTTATGCATGGAATCAATAATGGCAATAAGTACAACAGTTAGTATTATTGGATATCCCAACTTTGATCTGTTTTCATCTTTTTGGCTTAAAAGTTATTTAGCTGCATTACCATTTGCTTTAGTTTTTTCTCCAATTATGACAATAGTTATAAAACCTAGAATAGAAAACTTTTTAGCATAAATAACTTTTATAACAATGAAAACTTATTGATATAAACTTTTTTTATAGTTATAATTGCATATTAAAAATATGAAGGGATTATTATGGATTTTAGATATATAGGAAAAAGTGGACTTAGGGTATCATCTATTTGTATGGGAACTATGACTTTTGGAACTACTACTACAAAAGAAGAAGCCTTTAAAATAATGGATAAAGCATATGAAAGAGGAATTAATTTTTATGATACAGCAGAACTTTATCCAGTTCCTCCAAAAGCAAATACAGCAGGTATCACAGAAGAAATAGTAGGTGAATGGTTACAAACAAAACCTAGAGAATCTGTAATTCTTGCAACAAAAGTAGCAGGAGCAGCTTCAGGTTGGTTCGTGCCACCTATTCGTCATGGACTTACTGCAATTGATTCATTTCATATTAAAAAAGCAGTAGAAGGAAGTCTTAAGAAGTTAAAAACTGACTACATAGATTTATACCAAATGCACTGGCCTGATACTGTTGTACCAATTGAAGAGAGTATGAAAGCTTTTGATGAACTTGTAAAAGAGGGAAAAGTAAGATACCTAGGAACTTCAAATGATTCAGCTTATGGTTTAACAAAAGCAAATGAAGCTTCAAAATATAATAACTTAGCTAGATTTGAATCTATTCAAAACAATTTCTCTCTTTTAAACCCAAGATTTCATGATGAACTTGCAAATGTATGTAAAAGAGAGGATATCTCATTACTACCATATTCTCCAATAGGAGGAGGGGTTTTATCAGGAAAATACAATGCAGGGCTTTATCCAGAGGGAACAAGATTTGGTATCTATATGGCAAATAAAAGTCCAAGAGTACAAGCAATGGCAGCTAGATTTGTAAATGAAAAAACAAAGGAAGCCACAAAAAGATATGTTCAATTATCAAAAGAATACGGAATCTCACCAGTAACTTTAGCAGTTGCCTATTCAAAACACTTTGACTTTGTAGCCTCAACAATAATAGGTGCAAGACAATTATCTCAACTAGATGAATCCTTAGCAGCCTTTGATTTTAATATTGATGATGAACTAATGAAACAAATTGAAGAGGTTCAAAAAGATATTCTTTATCCGATGGGATAAAAAGTTAAAATTAATAAATAATTTCATAAAACCTGATAATTAGGTTTTATGATAACTAGTTTATAAGTCAAACATAATTATAAAATATATAGTAAAAATCAAATTATTGAATATCATAGGAAATATTTAATTGAAGAATCTAAAATGAAACAAGGTAAAAGTAAAAAAGCTTCAGGTGATAGATTTGGAACAGAATCCAATAACTCATTTTTTTCAATTAAAACGAACGTTTAAGCACATCAAATATTGACTATAAAAAAGTACCTTTTTTCAATACTATATGTGTACAAATTAATTCATAAAATAGGTTTTAATAGTTTTGCTTGTTTCCAACAGAGTTGAATTGTTGAACATTCTCCAAAAATAACAGGTTGTTGAAGTGTATCCATCCCTATAATTTAGACCACTTGAAAGTGAACTTTTCTGTATAATTTAACAGGAGAATTCATGAGACCACAAAAGTTTAATGATACAAAGATCATAAAGATTTTGAAAGAAGCAGAGGCAGGTTTGGCTATAAACGATTTATGTCGTAAATATGGGATAGGAAGAACTACTTATTACCATTGGAAAAATAGGTATACTGATATGGAAGTCTCAGATATCAAACGTCTTAAAGAACTTAAAGCAGAAAATGAAAGACTGAAAAAGATGTTTACTGAGATGGCTTTAGAAAACCATGCACTCAAGGATCTAATCGAAAAAAAGCTCTAAGGCCTGACAAAAAATGCGAGTTAGTAAAGTATCTAGCTGTAGAACATAAGCTGAGTATTCGTCAGGCATGTTTAGCATTACAAATTAATCGAAGTACCTTCTACTATAAACCTAAACCACGTGATGATAGTGAAGTAATTGATGTACTTAACACTCTGGTAGAAAAGCATCCACGTAATGGGTTTCGTAAGATATTTCTGAGGATAAGAAATGCAGGCCATGAATGGAATCATAAGAAGGTTTATCGTGTCTATACATCACTTGGACTGAATATAAGGCGTAAGACTAAGAAACGCTTACCAAAACGTATTAAGAAACCATTGACACAGCTTACACAACCTAACAAAATCTGGTCAATGGATTTTATGGCAGACAATCTTTGGAGTGGAAAGCGATATAGGCTACTTAAAGTTTAATCGAGAACTACTTGAGACTGAGGTAGATATATCATTACAATCTATAAGAGTTATTCGTGTGCTTGAACGTATTATAGATTGGAGAGGAAAACCTGAAGCAATACGTGTTGACAATGGACCTGAGTTTATTTCCACTCAACTAGAGATGTGGTCTGAAAGGAATAATATCAAGCTGCTCTTTATTCGACCTGGTAAACCTACAGAAAATGCTAGAGTTGAACGCTTTAATGGTTCTTTTCGTAGAGAACTTCTTGACTGTTATGTTTTTAGCTCATTGAAAGAAGTTAGAGACCATGTTTCTGAGTGGATGCATGATTATAATCATCATAGACCACATGAAGCACTAAATGATTTAACCCCAATTCAATTTTTGGAACAGTATAATTTAACTCAAGGAAAGTCCGCTTAAAAGTGGTTCATTTTTTGGGGATGGCTACAGGATTAGTTCCAGTTATTACACAAGAATATGGAACAAATGAAGTATTAATGCTCGGATATATGAATCAAGAAGCATTAGATTTAACTGTTGAAACAAATATTGTTCACTATTTTTCAAGAAGCAAAGATAGAATTTGGACAAAAGGTGAAACTAGTGGACATATTCAAAAACTTATTGATTTAAAAGTAGATTGTGACTTAGATACAATTCTTGCTGTTGTAGAACAAGTTGGGAATTTTGCTTGTCACACGGGTGAAAAAACTTGTTTCTTTAACTCATATTTAAAACAGAAAAAAGTAAATATTATAGAATCAAAAATTGCAAATTTACCTACAAAATATGGAAATTTTGATGTAAAAGCATATAAAGATGGTTGCCAAGAGCACCTTGCAATTATGAGTAAAAATTTTAAAGAGCTTGAAATTCCATCTCTTAGAATTCATTCTGAGTGTTTAACAGGAGATTCAGTAGGTAGCTTAAAATGTGATTGCAATAATCAATTAGTTCTTGCTTTAGAGCATATTTCAAAAGAAGGGGGACTTGTTATTTATCATAGGCAAGAAGGAAGAAATATAGGACTTATAAATAAAATAAATGCTTATAATCTTCAAGACCAAGGATATAATACCGTTGAAGCAAATCTTAAACTAGGTTTCAAAGTAGATGAACGTAATTATGATGCTATTGCTTTTATATTAAAAGATTTAAATTTAAAGGAGGTAGATCTTATTACAAATAACCCTAAAAAAATCAAATTTATTGAAAGTTGTGATATAAAAATAAAAGAAAGAATTCCTTCTATTACTAAAATAAATCAATACAATGAAAACTATCTTAAAATAAAAAAAGAAAAAATGGGGCATTTACTTTAAATGAAATAGAACTTAATCTTAGTAAAATTGGAAAAGGTTTTTATGGAATTTGTGAAATATGTGATGATACTATTAGTATTAAAAAGTTAAGAGTAAAGCCTCAAGCTAGATTCTGAGTTGAATGTAGAGAAGAATAGGAAAGAAGTTTAAATAAATAGAAAAATAGACTAAGAGATATCTTGGCTATTAACAAGATGTCTTAGTTATATAATTTTTAATGTTTACTTTCGTTTACTTCTTATTTACACCTTATTTATAAATTTTAATTAATATAAAATATTAAAAAAATAAATAAAGGTAAATTTAATGACTCTAAAAAGCAAACTTCTTTTTATAAGTGTAATTTCTATCTTAATAGTTACATCTACAACTAAAAAAGAGTTCAAAGGAAAATGAAAAAAAGAAACTTTTTAATATTTATTTTATTAACAAATTTTGTTTATGCTTTAGAAATAAATGAATCCTTTAGAATTGATGGTTATGCAAATATAGAAGGTAAAACAACTACTCAAGAAAATATTGATACTTTTGGGATGAGTACTGGAATTCAAGGAAGATATCAAGTATCTGAAAATATATCTATTACAGGGCATATATATTTTGAAGAAGATAATAGCTCAAATAGTTTAAATGATTATAATGAAGATATAAAATGGCTTTATGCTGATTATTATTTAGGAAATGAAATCACTTTAAGAGCCGGAAAATTTCAGTTTCCTACTTTCACAAGTTCTGAAACTGGTACTATTGGTTATTCAAGAACTTGGACTGAAAACCCTATTAGTAGTTATGGAGCTTTTGGTTATGATAATTTTATTGGAGCAGAAATTTTAAAAAACTTCTCATATGATAATTATAATTTTTTACTGCAGTTATCTTATGGAAAATCAGAAAATGAACTTCCAACTCTTAATAATAATAGTTCATTAAAAGGTGAAGCTGATTCTATTGGTGGAATAACTTTAAAAACATCAAATGATTGGTTAATGTTAAATATTTCTTGTATAAGAGCATTATCAACAATAGATGATCCTCAAACAAATTTAGAACCAAACGTAAATTTTAATATGTATGCATTTGAAACACAAGCTGATTTAGATGATTTTTCATTTAAGGCTGGTTTTGTAAGAGCAGATTTATCTTCAATATTCCCTGATGAACAAAGGTATTACACTTCACTAGAGTACAATTACAATGACTTAACTCCATATATCTATTATGCAAATGAAGAATTAGATTTTAAGAATCAAGAGCATAAAAAATCAGAAAACTATTCTCTTGGCCTAAGATACGATATTTATAAAAATATTGCAATCAAATTTAGTTATATTAATAGTATTGATACTTTAAAATATAATAATAGTGAAAGTACAAATAAAGAAGATGTACTTAAAACGGTTATTAATGTTATTTTTTAAATTAAATATTGTATTTATATTTGCTATAAATATTTATGCTAGTAATGACTTTATTGTTGTGGTATCTAAAAAATCAATAATAGAGCAACTCTCAAAAAATGATATCTCTAAACTTTTTTTATCAAAAATGAAAAGTTTTCCTAATGGAGAAAAAGCAACACCAATAGAGATAAATGATAAAAATCAACAAATAATGTTTTATAAGAATATTACAAATAAAAATGAAAAACAACTGTCCAAATATTGGGCAAAAATGATTTTTACAGGAAGAGGAACTCCTCCAAAAAAAGTTAAAAATTTAAATGAAATTATAGAGTTTATTAAAAAAAATAAAAATGCAATAAGTTATATATATAGAAAAGATTTAAATAAAGATTTAAAAATAGTTTGGGAGGCAAACTAATGGTTTTAAAACTTACAATTTTTCATAAGATGCTAATCCCTCCGCTTATATCAATTGCTTTGTTTGGTTTTTATATAATGAATATTTATAAAGAACAACTTATAATAAAAAGTAATATTGAATCTATTCAAACTAATCATTTTCCTATTATGAAAATATTAAATGAAAATGAATTACTTTTAGATAATATTATTAAGTCTTTTGAAGATGCTGTTGCAGCAAAAGAGAAAGAGTGGCTTGAAAATTCAATTATATATAAACAAACAATTTTAGAAAACATTAAAAATCTTTCATCTTTAAATATAGAAAAAAAGAGTTTAGTAAAAATGAAAAAAACTTTTAATAGTTATTTCTCAATTTCTATGAAATTATCTTTATTAATAATTGAATCAAATCCAGATTATACAAAAATAGAACTTCTGATTAATCAAATGAAATTATCATTAAAGAAAACAAAAACTATTTTTGAAAATTTTAAAAGAACTCAAAATAATGCTTTTTCAAATACAATTATTATTACAAATGAACGTCAAAATAATAATTTTCAATTAGGATTATATATAGGTATATTTTCATTGATTCTTATTCTTTTAATAACTTTATATTT
>JBFHGG010000089.1:0-11211 GCA_041583235.1 Halarcobacter sp. | reverse complement strand
TTTATCATAAAAAGCTCTTTTTTTGTTTTTGATTAAAGATATATACGCTAAGAAGTACAATAAAGCTAATAATTACCATAATAGCACTATAAATATGAGCTGCTTCATAATCTAAGATTTCTACCATTTCATATATTGCCACTGAAGCTACTTTTGTTTCCCCTGGAATACTTCCTCCTACCATTAAAACAACTCCAAACTCTCCAACTGTATGTGCGAAAGTTACAATTATAGCTGTTAGAAGTGAAGGCTTTATATTGGGAAGAGCTACTTTTAGAATAGTTGTGATTTTACTTTTCCCACTTATATAACTAGCTTCTAGCATATTTTTATTTAGACTTTCAAAACCACTTTGTAAGGGTTGAACCATAAAAGGTAAGGAATAAAAACAAGAAGCAATTACAAGTCCTGAAAAATTAAATACTAATTTTATATCAAAAACCTCTTCAAAAAATATTCCAATAGGAGAGTTTTGAGATAAGACTACAAGTATATAAAAACCTAAAACTGAAGGTGGTAAAACAATAGGTAAAGCGGTTAAGGCCTCTAAAATAGGTTTAATTTTTGATTTTGTTTGAGATAAATACCATGAAAGAGGTATACTAATAATAAATAAGATTAAGGTAGTTAATCCTGCTAATTTAAAAGAGAGTAAAAAAGGTTCAAACTCTAAAGCTTTTAATATTTCAATCATCTAAAACTTCCAAAATAGAAATTTCGCTTGCTTTTATTATAGCTATTATCTCATCATTAACTTTTAAATTTAATCTTTTAGCCGAGTTACTTGTGATGATTGATTCTATAATAGTATTATTACTTAAGATTTTTATTGAAGAGAGTAGTTCTCCTAAAGCTATACTTTGTATTACACCTTTTATTTGATTAGAAAAGCTAATTTCTCCTGAAAAATCTTTTCCAATAGCTACAGTTGTTGGTTTAATTCCTAATATAACTGTTTTTCCTATTTTCACATCTTCTCTTAATTCTAAACTCATCATTGATAAAGCAGTTCCTAAAAAATCAAAGTTAACAATATTTAAGTTATCAAGATTTTGAATTTGTTTTATTTTAGCTTTTAGTTTGCCCATCATCAATCCTAAACTTTTACAAATCTATTATCTGACTTTTTACTCTCTATATCTTCTATTGAAGCTTTCATCCAACCAAATTTTACATCTCCATATGCAAGATCAAAATTTTCTATATATGGTTTTATATCAAGTAAAGGAGTTCCGTCAAGTATATCAATACCTTGTACTGTTAGAATATTATCTTTTACACTTTTTACTCTTACTTTTGAGATACCAATTTTATTAGGATGCACTGGGGCTCTTGTTGAAAAAACTCCTCTTGGAGTATTTGTTTCATCATTAAAAGGTATTACTGATAATTTATGTTCTTTAATCTTATGGAAGTAATAAATTAAGTATATATGACTAAAACCATCTAAATCTTTGAGACCCTCTTTAAATTCATCTTCTAATATAATCTGGGCTATTGTATCTTTTGCTCCATATGGTTGTATTGGCATATTTTCTAATTCTTTAAAAGGAGTATTAATTGTGCCAATTGAAGTTAATGTTATTTTCATCTATTTTCCTTTTTATTATGGTACTAAATAACCAAAGTTAGTAAATATTCTTTTTGCATTATTACTTAATATAAAATCATAAAATGCTTTTGACTCAAGTTCATTTTTTTTCTTTATTGTATTTTTTAGTATTACTATCCCTTGGTTTATAGGAGTATATAGTTTAGAATCTACATCTATCCAATTTATACCCTTTTTATATTGTGACATTTTAGGACTATATAAAGCTGACTTTGCAATAAAACCTAAGTCAGTTGCACTTACTGTATATGAAACTGTTTGAGAAATAGATTCTCCATATACAAATTTCTTTTTTACTTCATTATATAAGTTTGCATTTTCTAAAGCCTCTTTTGAAGCTATTCCATAAGGTGCAGTTTTAGGATTTGCAAGGGCTATTCTTTTTATTTCTTCTTCTTTTATTATCTCAAGACCTTTTGAAAAGTCTCTCTTTTTTGAACTTAATATTGCTAAGCTTCCTTTTGCATAAACAAGAGGTTCTGTAATTGCAATTTTGTCTTTATATAAGGTATTTGGGTATTTCATATTTGCAGACATAAAAATATCATATGGAGCTCCATGTTTTATTTGAGCAGTTAGTTTTCCACTACTTCCTAGTGTCACATTAATTTTTGTATTAGGATTTGTTTTATTGAATTCTTTTATTAAGTCATTTATCGCATAACTAACATTTGCAGCGACTGCTATATTTATTGTTTTTGCAAAAACAAATGAAGTACTTGAAACAAATAATAAAATTCCTATTGCTATTTTTCTTAACATGAATTGCCTTTTATATTATATTTATATTATATGCTTTAAATGAAGCATAAATCTCATCACCTATTTTTAATTCTAATTTCGCACAACTTGATGAGGTTATTTTTGCATGAATAATATCTTGCTCATTACAATCAATTGTAATATTTGCATTTATTCCATCATCATTTATTGAAGTAATTCTTCCAAAAAGTCTATTCCTTGCACTATTTTCAATTGCTTCTTTATTTAAAACTATATTACTAGTTTCTATTAAAAGGCTTATCACTTTTTTTATTTCTAAATCTTTTTGTAAAACAAACTTTTTATTTTCAATTGAAGTTAATATTTGTCCACCTTTTAGTTTTATACTAAGTTCGTAGTTATCTTCAATATTTCTTTTCTCAATTATAAGACCAGTCAACCTAGAAAAAGCAGGTTCTTCTTTTGTATTATCATCAATACGTTCATTAAATGAGTTTGCAAGAGTATTGAAATAGTTTTTATGTAATGAAGATATTTCATTATAAGCTTCTATTATCTCTTTTGCATGAGTAGTAATAACTGTTCCACCACCACCTTTTCCACCTGTTACCTTTGTAACTAAAGCTTTATTGGATAGTTTGTTCATAATATCAACACTATCCCAAGCAGCTTTATAACTCATTTTCATCTCTTTAGCAGCTTTTGAAATTGAACCATGAATTTGTATATTTTGAAGAAGTTCAACTCTTCCTCTTCCTATAAACGCCTTTTTATCTTTGGTAAGCCAAATATTTCCATCTACATCAAATAAATTCTTCATAAGCGTAATATATCAAAATATATAACGCATGTCAATAAAAAAGGAAAAGATAAAAATGCTTTTCCTTTTTACTAAAATTTATTTTTTTAAAACAGCTTCTAAATCAATTGTAAGTCTAACAGTATCTCCAACTGCAACTCCACCTGCTTCTAGAACCTTGTTATATCTAACACCATAATCTTTTCTATTGATTTTTCCATATAATGATAAACCAACTTTTGTATTTCCTCTATGATCTATTATAGTTCCATTATTTTCAAGTTCAAATTTAACTTCTTTTGTAACACCTCTTAAGGTAAATTTTCCAATTACCTCATCATCTTTAATTTCAGTAGATTCAAAAGTTATATATGGGAATTGTTCTGCTGCAAAGAAATCATCAGCTCTTAAGTGTTCATCTCTTTTTTCATTTTCTGTGTTAATTGATGCAACTTCAACTTTTCCTGAAATCGAGTTTAGAGTTTTTGTTTTTTCATCATAATCTAATGTTCCTGTAAATGCATTAAAGTTTCTACTTACATTTGAAATCATTAAATGCTTTACTTTGAATCCAACATTTGAATGAGATTTATCAATATTAAATGTTCCTGCATATAGTGCACCTGTAGCTAAAAGTGTAGCTAGACTTAATTTAATTAATTTCATTTCTTGCCTTTTTATTTAAATTTAAAAAAAATTATATGAATTATATATTAACAAAATATTAACAATCATGAAGATAGAATTGTACAAGAAAATTTAAGTGAGAAAAATTATGAAAATAAAAAGTATAGCTATTGGAAAAAGAAAATTATACAAGTTTGGTACAAAAGAGTTTGAAAGTGCATATAAAAAAGATAAATTTTTTGATTCGATAAAAGTTAACTCTTTAGGATTAGTTGGAGATAAACAAGTAGATAAAAGATTTCACGGTGGTCTTGATAAAGCTATTCATATTGGTTCAAATAGACATTTGAAAAAGAACCCAAGTTTTGATAGATTATCAATTGGATGTAATATTTTAGTTAAAAAGTTCGATGAAGGTGATATTTGTGTAGGTGATATTTATAAGATTGGAAAAGTATTAATTGAGGTTACACAACCACGACAGCCATGTTGGAAGATAGGTGCTTTATTTGGTAAAGAGATTAAAAGATATATTACAAAAAATCATGCTACTGGTTGGTATGTAAGAGTTTTAAAAGAAGGAACTATAAACATAAGTGATGAAATGATTTTAAAAAAAAGAGTTTCAAATCTTACAATTAAAAACTTGAGTAATTATCTAATTGTTCCACCAAGTGATAAAAGAATTATTGACGAGGTATTAAATCTTAATGCTATAGCAAGTTCATATAAAAAAGATTTTTTATACTCATTAGATAAAAATAATTCATAATAAATCAGTAACTTATTTTTATCTAAGATTTATAAGTCGAATTTTTTAAAGATTTCCTTATTTTTTGAGAAGATTTTGTAAGTTACTTTTTTATAATCAAATTCCAAGTAGTTTGCATGAAGCCAAAGTCTATAAGAACCTGTTACTTCTTCTCTTTTCCCTTTATCTAAAGTTTTGTTTAAATATTCTTCTGCATTTTCATCATCAACTCCATAAATTGGATCCCCTACTATTCTATGTCCAATTGAATAAAGATGAACTCTAATTTGGTGTTGTCTTCCTGTTATTGGAATAAGTTCAATTAACGAAATATTTTTTTCTTTATTGTATTTTATTGGCTTTACATATGTAATTGATTCTTTCCCTTCATCCTTATTACAAACTGCCATTCTAACACCAATCTTTTTGCCCTCTTTTTTTAGGTTTTTATTTATGCTTATCTCTTCTAAAATCTCACCTTCAACAATTGCTAAATAAGATTTTTTGTACTCTTTGGATTCAAACATACTAGCAAGTGAATTTGTAGCTTTTTCATGCTTCCCTACTAATACTAATCCTGAGGTTTCTGCATCTATTCTATGAGCTTGATTTGCCTTCTCTCCAAAGTGATATCTTATTTCATCTAAAAGTGAATATTTAGTTTTTTTCGAGTTTGGGTGAATAACCAAGGGTGATGGTTTATCAAAAATAGCAAAATCTAAAAAAGTATGTAAAGGTTTTAAACCTCTAGTATGTCCCTCAAAAAGTGCGATATAGACACAATCTTCTTTAATTGATTCTGATATCAAGTAAGAGTTTTGATTAGAATCAAAAATTCTACCACGACTAATCAAACGATGGGCAATTGCGGGCTTGTAGCCCAAGTCTTTTAATAAAAATAGCTGTATTTTTTGACCTTTTGTAGCGTCAAATTTTTTTAATATAAATGGCAATATTATTTCCTAAAATTAAGTAAAATTTCAACAAAAATTCAACAAATTTTTTGTCTAAATTAGATAGCATATCATACAAAAATTAAGAGAAATTCTTGATAAAAATCAGAAAATATTGATAATAAGGGATACACAGATGGTTGAAAGATATGCCAGAGAAGAAATGACAAAAAATTGGACTCAACATGCAAGATATGCAGCATGGCTTGAAGTAGAAAAAGCTGCTGTAAAAGCATGGGCTAAACTTGGGAAAATTCCGAAAGCCGATGCTGATAAAATTGTTAAAAATGCTACTTTCTCAGTTGAAAGAATTGAAGAGATAGAAGCTATTACAAAGCATGATTTAATTGCATTTAATACAAGTGTTAGTGAAAGTCTGGGAGAAGAGTCAAGATGGTTCCACTATGGTATGACTTCATCTGATGCTGTTGATACAGGTGTTGCTTTACAAATGAGAGATTCTCTTAATATTATTATTGCTGATGTAAAAATGTTAATGGAATCTATACAAAAAAGAGCCCAAGAGCATAAAATGACTTTAATGGTAGGAAGATCTCATGGTATACATGGAGAGCCTATTACTTTTGGTCTTACATTAGCTGTATGGTATGATGAAATGGCAAGACATTTATTAAACTTAGAGCAAACCATGGATGTTATTGCAGTAGGTCAAATCTCTGGAGCTATGGGTAACTTCGCTCATGCACCTTTAGAACTTGAAGAGTTAGCAATGGCAGAACTTGGTTTAAAACCTGAGCCTTGTTCTAACCAAGTAGTACATAGAGATAGATATGCAAGATTAGCAACTGCATTAGCAACAATGGCTTCTTCAATTGAAAAATTTGCAGTTCAAGTTAGACACTTACAAAGAACAGAAGTTTATGAAGCTGAAGAGTTTTTTGCAAAAGGTCAAAAAGGTTCTTCTGCAATGCCTCATAAAAGAAATCCAATCTTAACTGAAAATATTACAGGACTTGCAAGAATGGTTAGAGCATATGCTGCTCCTGCTATGGAAAATGTTGCATTATGGCATGAAAGAGATATCTCTCACTCTTCAACTGAAAGATTCTGGTTACCTGATGCATTTATTACAACAAACTTTATGCTACATAGAATGAATAATGTAATTGCAAACTTAACTGTTATGCCTGAAAATATGATGAAAAATCTTAACTTAACAGGTGGATTAGTATTCTCTCAAAGAGTATTATTAGAATTACCTCTTCAAGGGGTAAGTAGAGAAGATGCATATAGAATTGTTCAAAGAAATGCTATGAAAGTATGGGAAGAGATACAACAAGGTAAACCTTCATTAAATGAAAATGGTGAATCTTTATATCTGGGACATTTATTAGCAGACGAAGAGTTAAGAAACTCTTTATCAGAAGAACAAATTAGAGAGTGTTTTAATTATGATTATTACACTAAAAATGTTGATGCAATTTTCAACAGAGTTTTTAAAAAATAAAAATATTATATTAATCACAAGGCGATAAATATGGGGATAATGATTCAAAAAAGAAATGGTAGGAAAGAAGTTTTAGATATTACAAAAATTCAAAAAATGACTATTGAAGCTACTGAAAATTTGGAAGGAGTATCTCAAAGTGAATTAGAACTTGATGCTCAAATTAAATTTATTGATGGAATGAGTTCTGCTGATATTCAAGATGCTTTAATTAAAACAGCAGTTGAAAAAATAGATATTGATGTTCCAAATTGGACTTTTGTAGCTTCAAGATTATTTATCTTTGATTTATATCATAGAGTTGGAAAGGTTACTCATGGTATTAAAGGTGAACCTTATTGTCATATATCAGAATATCTTAAATATGGGAAAGAAGCAGGAAGACTTCTTCCTAATCTTGGTGAAGGTTATGATTTAGATGATTTAAATGATTATCTTGATCCTTCAAGAGATTATCTTTTTAATTATCTTGGAATCAAAACTTTATATGATAGATATTTAATTAAAAATAAAGATGGAGTTCCTATTGAACTTCCTCAACAAATGTTTATGGCAATTGCAATGTTCTTGGCTCAAGATGAAGAGAATAAACAAGAAAGAGCAAAAGAGTTTTATGATGTAGTTTCAAAGTTTGAAGTTATGTTAGCAACTCCGACACTTTCAAATGCTAGAACAAATAGACATCAACTATCATCTTGTTATATTGGTTCAACACCAGATAATATAGAAGGTATTTTTGATACTTATCATGAAATGGCATTATTGTCTAAGTTTGGTGGAGGTATTGGTTGGGATTGGAATCAAGTTAGAGCCTTAGGTGGAGTTATTGATAATCATAAGTCTGCTGCAGGTGGAACTGTACCTTTTCTTAAAATTACAAATGATGTAGCAATAGCAGTTGATCAATTAGGAACTAGAAAAGGTGCAATTGCTGTTTATCTTGAGCCTTGGCATATGGATATTGTTGATTTTATTGATTTAAAGAAAAACTCTGGTGAAGAGAGAAGAAGAGCTCACGATTTATTCCCTTCATTATGGATTACGGACCTTTTTATGGAAAGGGTTTTAGAAGATTCTTATTGGACTTTATTTGATCCTTATGAAGTAAAAGATTTATCTGAATGTTATGGTGATGAATTTAAAGCAAAATATATAGCTTATGAAAATGATGAATCAATTACTAAAGATAGAATGAAAGCAAAAGATTTATGGAAAAAAATCTTAACTTCTTATTTTGAATCAGGAAGTCCTTTCTTATGTTTTAAAGATAATGCAAATAGAGCTAATCCAAATGCACATGCAGGACATATTAGATCTTCAAACCTTTGTACAGAGATTTTCCAAAATACAAATCCTAATCACTATAAAATTAGAATAGAATTTCATGATGGTTCTGTTTCTACTTATGAAGAAGAAGATTTAATTGTAGTTGATGGTGGAATTACTAAAAAAGCAAATAAAGTATCTGCTCTTGATTCAATAGATGGGAAAAAAGTATTTATTGTTGATAAAGAGAAAATCGATGGAGATACTGCTGTTTGTAACTTAGCATCCATAAACCTTTCAAGAATTAATACAAAAGAAGATATTGAAAGAGTTGTTCCTATTGCTGTTAGAATGTTAGATAATGTAATTGATTTAAACTTTTATCCATTAAGAAAAGTAAAAGCAACAAACTTAAAATCAAGATCAATAGGTCTTGGAGTTATGGGTGAAGCTCAAATGGTAGCAGAAAATAAAATCATTTGGGGAAGTACTGATCACTTTAAAAAGATTGATTCTATTATGGAAGCAGTATCATTTAATGCGATTAAATCTTCATCTGAACTTGGAGTAGAAAAAGGAATTTATCCTACATTTGAAGGTTCAAATTGGTCAAAAGGAATTATGCCTCATGATCATACTCCTCAAGCTGTAAAAGCACTTGTAAATAAAGATTTATTTGATGGTGGATATGATTGGGATTCTTTAAGAGAGCAAGTTAAAAAAGATGGTATGAGAAATGGATATTTAATGGCCATTGCTCCTACTTCATCAATCTCTATCTTAGTTGGAACTACTCAAGCAATAGAACCTGTATATAAAAGAAAATGGTTTGAAGAGAACTTATCAGGACTTATTCCTGTTGTTGTTCCAAAATTATCTCCTGAAACTTGGTCTTATTATGTTCCCGCTTATGAAGTTGACCAATTAGATTTAATTAGAGCTGCAGCAGTTAGACAAAAATGGATTGACCAAGGACAAAGTACAAATGTATTTATGTCTTTAGAAAAAGCTAGTGGAAAACATTTACATGAAATTTATACCTTAGCTTGGAAGCTTGGATTAAAATCTACATATTATCTACGATCTCAGTCACCTGAAGCTGCAAATGATGTAGAAGATAGATCAATGGAGTGTTCAGGTTGTCAGTAGGATTGCTGATGAACATGATGTTAGAACAAATTAAAAAACTTAATAAATTAAAATTAGAAGTTAGTATTTTAGGTTTTAAAATACTAAAGTTTAAAGTAAAGAAGGCATAGAATGGCAAGAAAAGTAATATATAACCCAGATTCAAAAGAAACACTAAACGATAGAAGAATATTTGGTGGAAACCCAGATGGTATGATTAACTTCACAAGAATGAAGTATCAATGGGCTTTAAACCTTTGGGATACAATGGAAGCAAATACTTGGTTCCCTAAAGAAGTACAAATGACAGGAGATGCAAAAGAGTATAAATATCTATCTCCTGCTGAAAAAAGAATGTACGACTTAGTATTATCGCAACTTATTTTTATGGATTCTTTACAAACAAATAACCTTATGGATAATATAAACCCATATGTTACTGCTCCTGAAATCAATGCTTGTCTTTCTAGACAATCGTATGAAGAAGCAAACCATTCTAAATCATACGCAGTTATGGTTGAGTCTATCTCAGATAATACAGATGAGATTTATGATATGTGGAAAAATGATACTCAATTAAGAGAAAAAAACAATTATATTGCAGAGGTTTATAAAAATCTTGCAGGTGACATAACAGATGAAAAAATGGTTCTAGCAATGTTTGCAAACCAAATCTTAGAAGGTTTATACTTCTATGCAGGCTTTGCTGCTATGTATGCACTTGGGAAATCAGGGAAAATGCTAGGCTCTTCACAAATGATTAGATTTATTCAAAGAGATGAAGTAACACATTTAATTTTATTTCAAAATATGATAAACTCAACTAGAAAAGAGAGACCAGAATTATTCACAGCAGAACTTGAACAAAAAGTAAGAGCAATGTTTAGAAAAGCAGTTGAACTAGAAGCTTCATGGGGAGCATATATTACTCAAGGACAAATTCTAGGTTTCACGGATGCAATTATCACACAATATATTCAATACTTAGCAGATAAAAGATTAGATGCTGTTGGATACAAGCCAGAATATAATGTAAAACACCCTATTCCATGGGTAGATGGTTATGCAAGTTTTAATGACCAAAGAACAAACTTCTTCGAAGGAAATGTAGTAAATTATTCAAAAGGTTCAATCGACTTCGACGATTTTTAGAATTCTATCTTTTGCCCAGACTCAGCGTTGGAGTTTTAAATTTATAGACTCACTTACTGCAGTAAGCTCCTCAATAAATTTGAAACTCCGCCTTGATTCTGAACAAAATATGAAATTCAGAATGACTAATTAGTGACTAAATCTGTAACATTGTTATAAGGATTTGTACTTTAAAATATGAGTAAATAGTTAGACCGAAATGTCTTGAAACTAATAAAAAATTAGGAGGTTAATATGAATTTAGAAGAAAAATAAACACACATTTAAAAGATTTTGAAAGTTTTAAATGTGTATTCTATTATTTTTAGCGAGACAATACTATCACAGATATCTTTCAAATTTCTTTAAAAATGTACATTAAGTGCATTAAGTTTTAATCTTTTTTGATTTTGTATTAATTCAATTAAATGCGTGTTTTAATATATAAATCTAACAATTATTAATTTAAAAAGGAAATTAAATATGACAAGAGAAAATTCAATTAAAATAAGAAATAATGAAACACATGCAATCAAAGAGTTGGTTATATATGCAAGTAATCAGGGTAGTGAAAATGCAGATAAGTTGTATATGGTATATACAAAGTTAGTAAATAGAGAATTATCCATTAAAAATAAATCTAGAGATGAATTAAGTATTTTAGAATTAGAATATGTAAAGAGTTGTGAGTTACTAATTTCAAAACTATTGATAGATTTGATGGCATAGAATATTCATTATAAAACAATTTAT
>JBFHGG010000088.1:0-11472 GCA_041583235.1 Halarcobacter sp. | reverse complement strand
TGTTGCCAATTTCCATTTATATACTTTTTTAGCCATAGCTGAAGTACCTAGTCCAGCAACTAAAGCTGTTGCTAATAGTAGTTTAGTTGTTTTACCAAACATATTCATTGTGATCTCCTTAATTTTTGTCTCAGTGAAAATTGTAACCGTACGAAATGATAATAATATGATATTTTTATTCTATTTAGAAAAAAGATACCATAAAATGGGGCTTTGTGAGCATATGTTCACTAAAACTGTACATTTCGTATTATTGCTATTTTAATGCTATTTTTGACTAATTAGTCTGTTTTAAAGATGTATCCTGTATCAACTACAGTTTGAATATAATCTTTTTGAACAATTTTTCTTAGTCTTCTAATAAGCGACCTAATTGACTCAATTGATGCAAATGCTCCTTCCCAAACGTAATTTTCTATTGCTTCATAAGTTAAAACTTGATTCTTTTTTGTTAAAAAAAGATTCATAAGAAGCCTCTCTTTTTTTGTTAAATGGTTAGATTCTCCGTCAATTGTAATGATTGAAGATTTATAATCAAAAAAACATTGCTTATCAAAACTTATTAATTCATCTTTTATTTGACAAAGTTTTGCTATTTTTATTTCTAATTCATCAATAAAAAAAGGTTTTTTTATATAATCATTACACCCAAAATCATAGGATTCTTTTATTATATCTAATTCGACAGTTGCACTTATTATAATAATAGGCACTTCTGAATAGAATTCTCTAATTTTTTTTAATATTTTGATTCCATCAATATTTGGTACATTTATATCTAAGATAAAACAGCTAAAACCTTCAGTTATGCTATTGTAGGCATCTTGTCCATCTATAAAAGAAAAAACGTTGTAACCTTTTAATTCTAGTCTTTTTTTAATAGTTGAATTAAGTTTCTTATTATCTTCAAGAAGTAATATTTTCATTAGTTACCTTTTTATGAGGAAGTTTTAATGTAAATATAACATTATTATCTTTATTTTGCACACTAATAGTTCCTCCCATTTTATCTTCAATTATTACTTTTGCCATATAAAGTCCAAATCCAGTACCATCTTTTTTAGTAGTAAAATATGGCTCAAATATTTTATCTATAATATTATAGTCAATAATTCCACCATCATCAATTATCTCTATGGTTGTATATTGGGGACAATTTAAAATATTTATTGTGATATTAAATTTATCATTTGAATTTTTCTTTATAATCTTGTTTTTTGCATTATTAACTAAATTAAGTAAAACTTGTTTAAATTCATTTTCATATCCATAGATTAGAAGCTCTTTCTCTTCAAATTCATGATTGAAATGAAGATTAATATTGGAATAGAATATTTGTTTTCCAATAATTTCAAAAATCTCTTCAAAAGCTTTTCTAATTGAAAAAAGTTTTTTTGTAGTAGAAGGTTTTAAAAAATTTCTAAAATCACTTAAAGTTTGTGACATATATTTTATTTGCACCATAGAATCTTTTACAAAATTTTCTACATCAGAATTTTTTAGTTCATTTAATAAAAATGAAGTTTGAATATCTTGAACTTGGGCAGATAATTCAACAAGAGGTTCATTCCACTGGTGAGCAATTGCTGCTACCATATCACCCATTTCAGCAAGTTTCCCCTGTTGGATTAAAAATTGTTTTTGTTGAATTCTTTCAGTTATATCATCCATTATACAAACAATTCCACCTATTGAACCATCATTGTCTAGGTATACTGCTTTATTAATGATTATATGTTTCATATGGTTATTTGCTAAGTGAAGTGTTACTTCAGAAGTATTTGTTCCTAAGGTTTCAAGTAATACTTTATCTACTTTTTCATTCTCTATAGCAATTTCTAGAGCAAAAAAATCACGAGCACTTTTACCGATAACACTCTTTTTAGGAATATTTAATAAAGTTGAGAAAGCTTTATTACAACCTAAAAACTTTCCATCTTTATTTTTATAATAAATTGGATTTGGCAGGGTATCTAATAATACCTTATCAAATTTAATTCGATTTTGCAAATCTTTTTCTACAATTTTTCTTCTATTAATATTTGCCTTCATTGAAAAAATCATTAATAAAAGAACTGAAATTATTATAATTATTATTATTACAAGCTCTGTATATTTTCTTATAAAATCATGGGGTTGGTTTATTATTTTATAATCAACAATAATTTCATCTACTTTTAAATCAAATCTATCTAATTCTTTGTAATCAAAAAGATATTTATTTGGTGATTTTTCTAAAATAGGAATATCATGAACACTTGTTCCTCCTAGAATTTTTAAAGCCATATTAGCAACAGCATTACCTTGTGCAATCGCTGAAGTCATTAAGCCTCCCACCACTCCATAATCTAAGTAAAAATCCCATAAACCATATATAGGAACATTACTTACTTTTCTTATTTCATCAAGACTTTGTTTATAAGTAAAGTATTTTCCAGCCTTATCTTTAAAAAGAAGAACAAATAAAATTGCTGTATCTTTCTTAAGCTTTTTTACCTTGTTTTGAAGAGTTTTAATCTCCATATTGTCAATATATTCAATCTCAATTCTTTTTGAATATTTTTTTATAATTGCTCGTAAATCTCTTTTCATTGCATAACCAGTTTTAGATTGATCATTAATTATCAATAATTTTTTTAAATCTGGTTGTAAATTTAATATAAGTTCAAAGTTTTTTTCTAAATCAACTTGCTCTACAACTCCTGACATATAATGAGTCATAAAGTTTTCATCTAATAAAGCTTTATCAAAATTATTAATACCTGTAAAAAGCACTGGCAAATCTTTAAATAAGTATTCATGATATTTTATTACAAATTCAAAGGCATTATTATCACTTACAATAACTAAATCAAAATTTCTTTTCTTTAGTTGTTCTTTGTATAGTTCAGCTAATTTATCAAAATAGCTAAGATTTTCAACTCTTTTAGTATCCATGTAAAAAGTAGTAAGTTCAATATTACCAACTTCTTGGAATTTTTTTTCAATAGCAGCTGAGATATCATCAGTCCACTTATAACCTTTATGGTATGAGTGAAGTAATAATACCTCTTTATTTTGAGCATATAAAAAGTTTATAAAAAGTAAAATAAATATTAATGATTTTATCATTCATAATTGTATCATTATTCTACAAAAATAACATATCCTGATTTTGGGCCATGGGCTCCTATTACTAAAGATTGTTCAATATCTGCTGTTTTTGAAGGACCACTTACAAATACACCATATGAGGATTCATCAAAAGAAATTAATTCGTAAGCTTCGTGCATATTATTTAAAATTGAATTTTTATCAACTACAATTACAATATTTTGTGCAATAAAATAAAGACTTCTATGTCTATTCTCTTTATTTTTAATCCAAACAGCACCATTTTCAGCTATTGCAAACTCTCCTTTTACAACAGCTAAATCAACATCTCTTAGTTTATGGGCATCATTTTCATTATTAGAATCAAAATTTCCTAAAGAACAAGCTTCCACATTTGAAACAATTTGTTTTTCATCTTTATACAGCTTTTTAATTGTTTCATCTAATTCTTCTTTTTTTATAAAAAGAGCTTTTCCTCCAACACTTTCAAGCATTGTTGAAAACTTTGAGTATTTATCATCAAATTTAATTCCAAAGTTAATATATGTAGGTAATGAAGCATTTTCTACAATATTATTATCTTTTATATTTTGAAGTATTTGTTCTTTACTAGTCATTGTTTAATCCTTCTTTATATAATTCTTTAAAACTTTTTTTAGGCATAGGAGGTAAATCTCTTTGTTTTCCCCAAACATTAAATCTATTATAAATCATTGCTTTTGGAATAAGAGGAACAATCTTTCGTGCAAGTTTTCCAAGAATATTAAATAAAGTTGGTTTATTCATTAACCAAACAGCAGCTTGCATAGAAAATTTCTTTTGAGATGAAATAATATTTTGCTCTCTTAAATCTTGTCTATGTGTATATAATTGAGCATCAAGATCGATTTTAACAGGGCATACATTTGTACAGGAACCACATAAAGTACACGCAAAAGAAAGTGTTTTGAAATCTTTTGGTGCTCTAAATGTTGATAAGGTAGAACCAATTGGTCCAGGAATTACATATTCATATGAATGTCCACCGCTTCTTCTATAAATTGGACAGGTATTCATACATGCTCCACATCTAATACAGTTTAGAGCTTTTTGATAACTTTTACTTCCTAAGAAAGGTGTTCTTTTATTATCAACAATTACAATATGCATCTCTCCACCTTCAATAGGACCATGAAAATGTGATGTATAAGAAGTAATTGGTTGTCCTGTTGCACTTCGCGCAAGTAGTCTTGTAAAGACTCCCAAATCTTGTAGTCTTGGAATAATTTTTTCTATTCCCATAGAGGCTATATGTAGTTTAGGAACATTTGCTCCCATATCTGCATTTCCTTCATTTGTACAAACTACAACTCCTCCAGTTTGAGCAATGGCAAAGTTAACTCCTGTAAGTCCTGCTTCTGCACTTAAAAAGTCTTCTCTTAAACTAGCTCTTGCAGCTCTTGTTAAGTAAGTAGGATCATCGTTTCCTTTTTCTGTACCTAAGTGTTCGTGAAAAGTGTCAGATACATCAGATTTTTTCAAATGAATAGCAGGTAGAACAATGTGAGAAGGGGGTTCATTTCTTAATTGAACAATTCTTTCACCTAAATCTGTATCAATTACTTCAATTCCTCTTTGTTCTAAATAAGGATTTAAATGACACTCTTCAGTAAGCATTGATTTTGATTTTACTAATTTTTTTACATTCTTAGCTGCTAGAAGTTTATGAACTATTTCATTATGTTCAGTGGCATCTTTAGCCCAATGAACTTTTATTCCTTTTTTTATTGCATTCTCTTCAAATTCTATTAGGTATTTATCAAGGTTTGACATTGTATGTGTTTTAATCTGATTTGCAAAAGCTCTTAGCTGTTCCCATTCGGGAATGGATTTAGAAGCTAAATCTCTTTTCTCTCTTACAAACCATAAAGCCTTATCATGCCAATGCATTCTCTCATCATTTGCAACAAATTCTGCAGCTTTTTCTGGATGGTTATTTGTACTCATTTTAAAACTCCCCAGCTAATATTTCTGTAATATGCATAACTTTTATTGCTTCATTATCTCTATTAATGATTCCTTCCATATGCATTAAACATGACATATCAGCTCCTGTCATGATTTGTGCATTTGCCTGGACGTGATCTTTTATTCTATCTTTCCCCATCGCAACTGAAATAGCTTCTTCCGTTACACAGAAAGTTCCACCAAAGCCACAACATTCGTCATCTCTTTTTAGGTCAACAATTTCTATATCTTTTACTAAAGAGAGTAAGTTTCTTAATTTATTTAGAGAAGGAACATTAAGTTCTGTTGCAGTACCTAATCCTAAAGCTCTATGACCATGACATGAATTATGTAAACCCACTCTATATGGAAAAGAGACATCAAGTTTTTCCACTTTTAAAATATCATGTAAAAATTCACAAACTTCATATATAGATGTTTTTACTTTATTATAATCTTTATCATCTTCATCAAAAAATGGCTCATAATGCTCTTTAACCATTGTAACACAAGAACCAGTTGGTGCAACTATATAATCATATTTTTTAAATGTTTCAACAAATCTTACTGCTAAAGATTTCATATCTTTAGAACATCCTGAATTTGCCATAGGTTGTCCACAACAAGTCTGTTCAAGGGGATAATCTACATCTAGATTTAAATTTTTTAATAGTTTTAATGTTGCAGTACAACTGTTCGGATATAGCTCATTCATAAAACATGGAATAAATAGTCCAATTTTCATTTTCTCTCCTTAAAATCACTCTTCAATTTCTTGATATTGTAATATTTTAATATGAAAATCTTATGATATTATTTCTCTAATAAAATCGTAGAATCATTTCCTAGATATGAATTTTCTATAAATATCTTATTTGTTAATGTTTTACAGTAGCTTTCAACTTCTAATGAAGATATTTTTTGAAAAGAATCATGTGTAAGAAAATTGAAAATAAAACCTCGTGTGCTCGCTTCAAAACCTTTTTTAATAGCTAAAAAAAAATTTCTTTTGTTTAATAAGTTTAAAGATCCACTACATATTAAATAATCGGCCTTTGGAATCTCATCAACTAAAATATCACAAACTAAAAAACTATTATCTTTATGTTTTTGTGAAGCTATAGATATCATAAACTCTTCACAATCAATCCCAAGATAGTCCTTTATCTTTATATTTTGTTTTTCTAAAAAAATTAAATAATCTCCAAATCCGCATCCTATATCTACAATTGTAGAGTCCTCTATATCTTTAATATAGTTTGTGATAATTTGAAATCTTATATATTGAGATTCTTTTGAATTCCAATGAACTCCTTGCGCTGATACTCCATATTTATTGTAAGATTTTTTATAAAACTGATTATTAAGAGTAGAATTATCTCTTATTTTTCTTTTTTTCAATTTTCTAATTTCTCTATGGTAACTCCATTATCTTTTATAAATTTTGAAACTACTTCTGAATTTGTATGTTCATAAGCTTTATCATATACAATTCTTTTTATTCCTGCTGCTATAAGGTTTTTTGAACATTCACTACATGGTTCTAATGTTACATAAATTGTTCCATCTTCAATACTTATACCCTTTCTTGCTGCCCAAATAATTGCATTCATCTCAGCATGAATTTCATAAGTTTTTGACCAATCATGATGATCTTTAGTATATTCATTATTCCAATGAGAAGAACAGTTTGTATATCCTGCAGGTGTACCATTATACCCTGTTGATAAAATTCTTCCATCTTTTACAATTACTGCACCTACTTGTTTTGAAACACATTTTGAAGCACTTGCAATTTCATGGGCTATATTTATAAAATTTTTGTCACTAATCATTAGTTATCCTAGGCTTAATTTTTTGTTTATTACATATTAATTACAATAAAATTACAGAAAAATAAAATCTTCGATTTTTCCAAATTTTTAATGATTTTACTCTACTTTTTAATAGTTTTTGCTAAAAAAAGATTAATTTTAGAAATTTTTTTAAAATTAGTAAAAGATTTTATAACAAAAATTATGGTATTATTCCTAAAAATTTGAGAACAAAGGTTAAACATGGATTTTAAAGAGATAAAAGAACTAATTAGAGTATTTGATAAAAGTGAATTAAACAAATTAAAAGTAAAAGATGGTGAGTTTGAAATTTCTATGCAAACAGGATTTGAAGGTGGAACTGTTGTAGCAACTACTGCTGCACCTGCAGTTGCTGCTCCTGTTGCTAGTGCCCCTGTTGCTAGTGCTCCTGTTGCAGCAGCAGTTGAAGCTCCTGGTGCTATTTGTGGAGAAACTATTGACTCTCCAATGGTTGGGACATATTATGCTTCTCCTTCTCCTGAGTCTCCTTCATTTGTTAAAGTTGGTGATACTGTTAAAAAAGGTCAAACTTTATGTATCCTAGAAGCAATGAAAATTATGAATGAAGTTGAAGCAGAATTTGATTGTAAAATTATTAAAACTCTTGTTTCTGATGGTAGTCCGGTTGAATATGATATGCCACTTTTTGTTATTGAAAAAATATAAAAGTTTTAGCTATGGCAGAAATTAAAAAAATATTAATAGCAAACAGAGGAGAAATAGTTCAAAGAGCTATAAGAACTATTAGAGAAATGGGCAAAAAATCTGTTGCAGTTTATTCTGCTGGCGATAAAAATGCCTCTTATTTAAAACATGCTGATGAAGCTGTTTGTATTGGAGATGTTAAATCTATTGATTCATATTTAAATATTCCAGCAATTATTACTGCTGCTGAAATGACAGGTTGTGATGCAATTTTCCCAGGATATGGATTTTTATCTGAAAATCAAGATTTTGTAGAAATTTGTAGACTACACAATATTAAATTTATTGGACCTTCTGTAGAAGTTATGGAAAAAATGGCTGATAAATCAAAAGCGAAAGAAGAGATGATTAGAGCTGGAGTTCCTGTTGTTCCAGGTTCAGATGGTGCTGTTCATTCTGTTGATGAAGGAAGAAAAGTAGCTCTTGAGATTGGTTACCCTATTATGGCTAAAGCATCAGCAGGTGGTGGTGGTAGAGGAATGAGACTTATTAATGATGCCGCTGATTTTGATCAACTATTTATGGCTGCCTCTTCTGAAGCACTAGCTGCTTTTGGTGATGGTACTATGTATCTAGAAAGATTTATTAATAATCCAAGACATATAGAAGTTCAAGTAATTGGGGATTCTCATGGTAATGCAATTCACATAGGTGAAAGAGATTGTTCTTTACAAAGAAGACACCAAAAAGTTATTGAAGAATCACCTGCTATTTTATTAAATGATGAAACAAGAGCACACTTACATGATGTTGCTGTTAAAGCAACTAAATACTTAGAGTATGAAGGTGCAGGAACTTTCGAATTTTTAGCAGATGATAAACAAAATATCTATTTTATGGAAATGAATACAAGACTTCAAGTTGAACATCCTGTTTCGGAAATGGTATCAGGACTTGATATTGTTGAATGGATGATTAAAGTTGCCGAAGGTGAAGAGTTACCTAAGCAAGAAAAAATTAAATTTAGAGGTCATGCTATAGAAGTTAGAATCACAGCAGAAGATCCAAATTCTTTCTTACCAAGCCCTGGAAAAGTAATACAATGGATGGTACCTGGTGGAAGAAATGTAAGAGTTGATTCTCATGTTTATGCAGGATATGTAGTTCCTCCATATTATGACTCAATGATTGGGAAACTAATTGTTTGGGGAAGAGATAGAGAAAAAGCTATTAATATTATGAAAAGAGCTTTAAATGAATTTGAAGTAGAAGGAATTAGAACTACTATTCCATTCCATAAAAAAATGATGGAAAATGCTGATTTCATTGCTAATAATTATGATACTAAATACTTAGAAAACTACAAATCTTTAGATCAATTATAATAAAAATTAAAAAAAGTAGGTTAATACCTACTTTTTTTATGAAAGCTTAAATTTATATTAAGTTAGATATAATGCGCCAAATTATACACAATTATATACTATATTTACTTTGAGTTTCGAATTTCAAAGCCTGCTTTAATATCTTGAGCAATCAGTTTTTTAACTAAAATTTATTTAGAATCAGAAGTTTATGACCGTGTATTTTTTTAAATCTTAATATACCAAGATGGTATAAATACACGTAAAGAGCAACTTTTTGCTCTCTTTTGAGTTTGTTTCTTTAAGTGGGATTTATTTTCACTGTTAAAAGAAATCAAAAATATGGTCCCTTTTTAAATGGGGACAGTTAAAAAGGTAATAAATGACTTTTAAAGACTTTAATTTTAAAGCAAATTTACAAAAATCGATTGACGACGCAGGTTTTAAAGAACCAAGTCCTATCCAAGCAGATGCTATTCCAGTAGTTTTAAGTGGTAAAGATATAGTTGGTCAAGCACAGACAGGTACAGGAAAAACAGCAGCATTTGGTCTTCCTATGATTAATATGATGAAAGGTAACTCAGGAGTTGAAGCAGTAGTAATTGTTCCAACAAGAGAACTTGCAATGCAAGTATCTGATGAACTTTTTAGATTCGGAAAAAATTCAGGAATGAATACAGCAACTGTTTATGGTGGACAATCTTATACAATGCAATTAAGAAATATTGATAGAGCTTCAATTATTGTTGCAACCCCAGGAAGATTAATTGATCTTTTAAAAGGTAAAAAGATTAATATCAAGCCATCTTTTGTAGTTCTTGATGAAGCTGATGAGATGTTAGACATGGGATTTCTTGATGATATTAAAGAAATCTTTACTTTCTTACCAAAAGAGAGACAAACTCTATTATTCTCTGCAACAATGCCTCCTGCAATTAAAAAACTAGCACAAAATATTTTAGTAGAACCTACATTTATAACAGTAACTAAATCTGATATGACAAACTCTAAAATTACACAAAGTTTTTATGTTGTTGATGAATATGAAAGAGATGATGCATTAATCAGACTTTATGATTTCAAAAATCCAGAAAAATCAATTATTTTTTGTAGAACAAAAAAAGAAGTTGATAGATTATCTACTTATTTAGTTTCTCAAGGTCATATGGCAAAAGGTCTTCATGGTGATATGGAGCAAAGACAAAGAGAAGAAGTAATTAGATCATTTAAAAAAGGTGCTTTAGATGTACTTATCGCAACTGACGTTGCAGCTCGTGGATTAGATGTTAATGATGTAACTCACGTATTTAACTACCATTTACCATTTGATTCTGAATCTTATGTTCATAGAATTGGTAGAACAGGAAGAGCAGGGAAAGAAGGTGTTGCTGTTTCTATTGTTACTCCTCATGAATTTAGAATGATTCAAAAAATTCAAAAAACTACAGGTGGAAAATTAGAAGCAAAAGTTGTACCTAATATTAATTCTGTAAAAGAGAAAAAAACAAATACTTTAAAATCAAAAATTTCTGATCAAAAAGTATATGATTCTGGAATTGATTTAGTTGAATCTTTAAAAGAAGAGTATGATTTATCAACAATCGCTCATAAATTAGCTTCAATTTTAACAAATGCTACATTTGTAAAAGGAAGCAATTATATTGGTAAGTCTGAAACAGATATTGAAAGATTATTTGAAAGACTTAAAAATGATGATGGTAGAGACAGAGACTCTAGAGGTCGAGGTCGAGGTGGATACCGAGGTGGGAATAGAAACGGTGGCCGAGGTGGAAACAGAAATGGTGGAAGATCTAGTGGAAGTCGTGATGGAAACAGAAGCGGTGGAAATAGAGGTGGAAGCAGAAGCGGTGGAAATAGAAACAGCAGAGGTTAATCCCTCTTCTGTTCTATACTACTTTTTATAATGCTGTTTTAAAGTTCTTTTAGCTTTTTTATAAGCAGCTTTAGTATCTCTTCCAAAACCTCTAAATGCTCCATCTTTATTAAAAAACTCTACAATTTTTAGATTACCTTTACTGATATGTAAAACTCTAAAAACATTAAATTCTTTTTTAATCTTTTTAATTTTCGGAAATTCATTTGTAGTTAATATATGAATACTCACATTTACTCCTTTCTTTGTAATTTTTATATGTTTTATCTATAATATATTACTATTCTATAGAAAAAAAATAAATTTGTCAAGTTTTTGAAAAATTGAGTGAGATTTTTTTTTAAATAAAGTATATTAATTTAAGAATTTATTTATCATATATTATAGAGATATTAAATATATTAACTATTTTAGTAATAAATAGTTTAAGCTTATTTAAAGTTTGTATAAAGAATTATCCAATATAATCTTACAAATTTATGATTACAAAAAAGTTACAAAAGGTTTACATTGGATATAAATACAATCGATACTCTCGATAAAGCAACGGAAAAAACACTTCCTGGTTTTGCTAAACTTTCACTTGGTTTATTATTTGTTGCATTAGTGTTTTTGTGGAGTTACACATCTTATG
>JBFHGG010000087.1:0-11770 GCA_041583235.1 Halarcobacter sp. | reverse complement strand
ATAAAAGATTTAAAAGGTGGAGGTTATAGAATAGACTTAACAATTGATTTAGATGCCCAAACTATTGCAAGGGATGCCTTAAAGTTAGGTTATGACAGAATCATTCAAAGGGATGAAAAATTACAAAAAAATCCAAAAAACAATGTAATCAAAAAAGATGAAGAAGAGATTCCTGTAGAGGAAGGTTATTTTGTAGATACATTAAATGGAGGCCTAGTTTCAATTGAAAATAAAACAGGTAAGATTTTAGCTCTAGTTGGTGGAGTAAATTATTCTGAATCTTCGTTTAATAGAGTTGTACAAAGTAAAAGACAACCAGGTTCTGCTGCTAAACCATTTTTATATCAAACTGCACTAGATTTAGGATACTCACCAGCATCTCAATTAATCGATATAGGTAGAACTTACAATTATAAAATTGATGGCGAAGAGAAAAAATGGCAACCTAAAAACTATGGTGGAAAGTTTAAAGGTATCATTACTTTAAGAGAATCACTAATTCACTCAAGAAACCTTGCTACTATTAACTTGGTTACTGATGTTGGTATCAATGAGATGTATAATGGTCTACAAAACTTTGGTATAGAAGATATACCTAGGGACTTATCAATTACACTTGGGTCTTTTTCCATCTCTCCACTTGATATGAGTAAAGCTTATAGTTCTTTTTCAAATGATGGTATTCAAGTAACTCCATATATGATTAACTCTATCACAAACAGTAAAGGGCAAACTATAAGTTTTGGTCCTGAAACAAAATATGTTGATTCTCCTGAACAAATATTCCTAATGAAAACAATATTAAAAGATGTTGTAACAAGAGGTACAGGAAGAAGAGCAAAAGTTAAAGGCTTAGAACTAGCAGGTAAAACAGGAACTACCAATAACAATATTGATGCATGGTTTTGTGGCTTTTCTCCAACTATTCAAACAATTGTTTGGTTTGGTAAAGATAATAATGGTCCAATGAGAAGAAGCGAAGGTGGTGGTTCAACTGCAGCTCCATCTTTCTCATATTTTTATAGAAACTATTTAGAGATACATCCTGAAATAAAAAGAGAGTTTGATACACCTGATAATGTAAAAACTTCTTATGTAAATGGTCATAAAGAGTATTATACTGAAACATCACCTCTTCCAAAAGTTCAAATGCCAGTTACAAATGAAACACCATCTGGAGAAGTAATAGAGTTCTAATATTAGAACTCTATTTTTATTTAATCATTTTTCTGTCTTTTTATTAATCTTTTCAATCAATAATCATATTTATATTTTTCAGACATAAAAAAAGGCTAGTCCAAATTGGACTAGCCTTTTTGTTTAGTATCAAAATACTAGCAAGAGTAAGTTGTTTTAAATTCGAATGCAGTTGGTCTAGCTTCGTCAGGCCAAACTTGAGTTTCAAATTTATAGTGTTGGTAAGTATCTATCATTTCTTGAGAGATTACTGGTTGTAAGAAATCATTATCTCTAATTAATGCTTCTAAAGAACCTCTTAATGTATGAGGCATTTGAGGAATATTTCTTTCTCTAATTTCATCTAAAGGCATTTCAAATAAATCTTCATCCATTGGACCAATTGGTTCAATTTTATTAGCAATTCCATCAAGTCCAGCCATAAGCATAGCAGCAAATCCTAAATAAGGACAAGCTGTTGAATCTGGGAATCTCATTTCAATTCTAGTTGCTTTTTCACCAGCCCCATAAGGAACTCTACAAGAAGCAGATCTATTTTGAGAAGAATATGTTAAGATTGAAGGTGCTTCAAATCCTGGAATTAATCTTTTGTAAGAGTTAGTTGATGGGTTAGTAAATGCAGCAACTGCACGAGCATGTTTAAATACTCCACCAACATAATGTCTAGCCATTTCAGAAAGATTACCATACTCACCCTCTTTATAGAATAAGTTCTTACCATCTTTCCAGATTGATTGATGAACATGCATACCATTACCATTATCACCATAAAGTGGTTTTGGCATAAATGTACAAGTCTTTCCATTTAAATGTGCAACCATTTTACAAACATATTTATATTTTTGCACATTATCAGCAGCTTCAATTAAATCACCAAATACAATACCAATCTCACCCTGAGCTTGTGCAACTTCGTGATGTCCTAAAATTACTTCTAATCCAACTTGCTCTAAAACTTGCATCATTTCAGCTCTTAAATCTACCATAGAATCAGTTGGTTGTGCTGGGAAATAACCACCTTTAGTTCCAGGTCTATGACCCATATTCCCACCTTCATAATCAGTAGAAGAAGCCCATTCACCCTCTTCTGAATCTACTTTGTAGTATGATTCATTAATATTATCAACTATTTTAACATCGTCAAAAATAAAGAATTCATTTTCAGGTCCAAAATATGCAACATCACCAACACCTGATTCAGATAAATGTGTTAATGCTTTTTTAGCAATAGATCTTGGACATTTTTCATACATTTGACCTTTATAAATGTCATAAACATCACAAATCATGATAATTGTAGCATCAGCAGTAAAAGGATCTAGGAAAGAAGTTCCAACATCTGGCTTTAAAAGCATATCTGATTTATTAATTGGTTGCCATGCATCAACAGATGAACCATCAAAAGGCATACCAAATTCTAATTGACTTTCTGTAACTGCACTCATCATGTATGAAATGTGATGCCACATTCCTTTCATATCTGTAAATCTAAAATCTACAAATTGTACTTCATTTTCTTCACAATATTTAAAAAACTCTTCTGTATTGTTAACAAATTTACCCATGTATAAACTCCTTAAAATTATTGTAAATATTGTATCAAAATAAAAAAAATATAAGCTAAATAAATTGTATAAAATTTATACAATGCAATATTTTTTATAATAAACTTAAGAGAATTTTGTTTAAAAAGTGACTAGTTGTTTATCTTTTTTTCTAAAAAATACACATTTTGAATATCCAATATCTTTAGCAAAAGCAGATACTTCTTCATATTTAAAACCAATTTGATCAACACTATGAGCATCTGAAGAAAAAGTGATTGGAATATCAAGTTCAAAGGCCAATTCTAATAAACTTTTAGAAGGATATGGTTCAGCAATTGGTTTTCTTAAACCAGCGGCATTAATTTCTAATACCATATTTGATTTTTTAATAGCTTTTAATGCGTCATTAGCAATCAATCTAATATCTTTTTTGGGCAAATACTTAAAGACTTTTATTAAGTCAAAGTGACCTACTACATTAAAAAGATTTGATTTAGCCATTTCTTCAATTACATAAAAATAATCTATCCAGATATCATCAATATCTTTTTCTTTATATTTTCCAATAAATTCAGGATTATCAAAACCCCAAAGATCTGTTTTATTTTTACTCTTATCTTGAATAAAATGCACTGAGCCAATCAAATAATCTACATCAGCGTTTAAAATTTCGTCAAGCATCAAAGTATTATTTTGCATAAAGTCAACTTCATATGCTAATAAAATTTCAATTTTCCCTTTATATTTGTCTTGCAAATTTTTTATTTCATTTTCATAAAAAGATTTTTCTGAAATATCCATTCTATATTTTGGATCAAAATTCATAGGCGCATGTTCAGAGAATCCAAAAACATCAATATTCTTTTCAATTGCTTTTTTTATATACTCTTCCATTGTCCCAGTGGCATGATTACAAAGAAATGTATGATTGTGTAAATCTACTCGAAATTTTTTGTTCAAAAATACTTCTTTCATCTTATATATTTCAACTTAAAAGTCCAGCACCTTTAATAGCTGTACTTCTATCTTCTGCATAAACTCTTTTCCCATCAATAATATCATATTTCCAAATAGGAGCAGCAGCTTTAAAATCTTCAACAAATTCATCAATCATTTCTAAAGCAACTCTTCTTTTTGGAGAACAAACAGCTGCTATATATGAACTTTCATGATTTAATACATCACCTCTACTATGAGCCATTAAAACTATTGCATTTTTTTCTTTTGCTCTTTCTTGCCAAGAATTAAACCAATTATTTAAAATTGGTTCATAAATATCAAAACTTAATCCATCAATATTATTCTCATCTCTTACCACACCATTAAAAGTTATAATTGCACCATAATTAGAATTTTTAAACTCATCAAACCATTTGGCATTTATTGCATTTACATCCAATGGCCCATCACATAATATTAAATTTTTCATATCAACCACCACATACAGGAGGAAGTAAAGAGACTCTATCTCCATCTTTTAATACAACATCTCTTGAAGATACTAAAGTATCATTAATAGCAACTGCACAAGTTTTTAACCAAGTAGATACATCCACATCATCTTTTAATATTTCACTTAAATCATTTAAATTAGTAATTTCTAGATTCATGCTATCTTTATTAATAGGTCCTAAGAATTCAACTTTAACCATTTTAACCCCTTATTTACATATTTTTTAGTATTATATCGAATTTAATTTAATGTTAGGATGAGCTAAATCAATGATATTTGCAAAAATAGATTTTATTAATTTATTACCATTTCACGTATATATAAAAAAGAGTATTCCTTCGAATCAAATCAAATCAATTATCCAGTATAAAAAATCATATCCCTCTGATATAAATAAGAAGTTTAAAAAAAGAAAAGTAGATTCTGCTTTTATTTCTTCAATAGCTTCAAGGAATGAAAAAAGACTGAATCTTGGAATTATTGCTAAAAAAGAAGTTCAATCAGTAATTTTAATTCCAGGGAAAGCTGAAGATGATTTTCAAAGTGAAACATCAAATGCCCTTGCAAAAATTTTAAATCTAAAGGGAAAAGTTATTATTGGAGATAAAGCATTAAAGTATTACCACGATAATCCAGATCATGATTTTATTGATTTAGCTAAAATGTGGAATGATAAATATAGACTTCCTTTTGTATTTGCAACTCTTTGTTATTGTAAAAATTCAAAAATACTAAATAAAATTATTAAAGGTTTTAATAAAAAACATATTAAAATTCCACGGTATATTTTAAATTCATACTCAAAAAGATCTGGAATATCAAATACTCATATTTTAGAGTATTTAAAAAAGATAGATTATGAAATAAATATACAAGAGAAACGAGCATTAAAAAAGTTTCTAAAATTAGCAAAAGAAAAAGGTTTATAATGACATTTTACGATTCTATTATATTAGGGATTATTGAAGGGATTACTGAATTTTTACCTATTTCATCAACCGGACATTTAATTGTGGCGAGTGAATTTTTAGGTATTGATCAGAATTCTGTTAATAAAGCATATGAAGTAATTATTCAATTTGCTGCAATATTAGCTGTAATTTTAAATTATCCTAGTAAGTTTACATTTAAGCATATTGATTTATGGATTAAGATATTTATTGCATTTTTACCAATTGCTGCAATTGGATTTCTATTTTCATCACAAGTTAAAGCAATGTTTTCATTGGAAATTGTAGCAGTAATGTTTATTATTGGGGGAATAGTATTTTTAATCGTAGAAAAGTTTTATGATGAATCAAAACATATAACAAATGATGTAGAAAATGTTACCTATAGACAATCTATATATATAGGAATTGCACAAATTTTTGCTTTAATTCCAGGAACTTCAAGAGCAGGTTCTTCTATAATTGGAGCAATGTTAGTAGGACTTAATAGAAAAGCTAGTGCAGAGTTTTCATTTTTACTAGCATTTCCTGTTATGTGTGCAACTACGGGATATGATTTATTAAAGCATCACAATGAATTGTTTTCAGATGCAAATTTTTTAAATCTTGCAATAGGTTTTGTCATCTCTTTTTTAGTTGCTTTTTTAGCTATCAAATTATTTCTAAAATTTTTAGAAAACTTTACCTTCGTAGCTTTTGGTATTTATAGGATCCTATTTGGTATTATTTTGCTAAGCTTTGCTTAGTTTATTATTTTCTAAAATAATATCAACAATAGAAGCTACTGCATCGCATTTTATAGAATTAACAAGTTTTTTAGAAATTGTAAAGTTGTCTTTTTTTAAAATTTCAATTAATAACTCTTCACTTAATTCATTTTGTCTAGAAATATAACATAAACCTTTTTGCTCAATGAATTTTGCATTTGTATATTGATGATCTTTTGCTGCATAAGGATAAGGAATAAAAAGAGTAGGAAGTGAATTTGCACAAAGTTCCCAAAGGGTAGATGCACCTGCTCTACTTATTGCAAAATCTGCTTCCCCCATTTTTTTTGATAACTCTTTTGTGAAATCAAAAACATCTGCTTTTATTCCAAGTTTTTCATACTCTTCTTTAATTCTAATAAAATCACTTCCACCAGTTTGATGAATAATCTTAAGGCCTAATTTATTAAGTTTTGGTGCAACTTCTATAGCAAAATCATTAATTGCTCTTGCTCCTTGAGAACCACCTAAAAAAATTATAGATTTTAAATCATCTCTAATTCTTGCATTATCAAAAAATTCTTCTGATACAGGATAATCTTTAATAGGTGATTTTTCATCAAAAGATGAGAATAGACTTGTTGCAAATTTTGAAGTTAACTCATTTAACCTGCCCATAATAGAATTTTGTTCATGAATATAAAGTTTACATCCCCAAGACAAGATAGAAGCAAAAGTAGCTGGAGCTGCTGAAAATCCACCAACAGAGATAACAGTTTTTACTTCATATTTATCAAAAATATCAAAACAATTATTCATAGCTTTTATTATTTGAAATAAAGATGAGATTTTTCCTAAACCTTTTTTATTTACAACACCTTTTGTATCTAAAAAAATTGTCTTTTTTAATCTTTTATCATTTTCAAACCAAGATCTGTCCTGACCATTAATTGAACCAATAAAAATTGGTTTTATACCTCTTTTATTGAACTCTTCAATTAAAGCATCTGCAACCTTTAAATGTCCACCCGTTCCACCACCTGTTATAACAATTGAACCCATAATATTACCTAACCTTTTTATTCATATCTACTGATTTGCTAATTGAAAGTACTAATCCAATTGCTATTGACATTGAAAGCATAGAAGATCCCCCATAAGATAAAAGTGGAACTGCAATACCTTTTATTGGAATCATTCCTGAAATTCCATAAGAGTTAATTAAAAATGCAATTATAATCATAAGTGCAATTCCAATTGTAAATAAATGATAAATCTTGTTTTCAACTCTTCCACTAATTTTAAAAATTCTTAATACAATTAAAACGATAATAAGTGTAATAAATATTAATCCTATTAATCCTAATTCTTCTGTAATTCCAGCTAAAACAAAATCCGTATGAACTTCAGATAAGAATCCAAGTTTTATATTCCCATGTCCAATACCTTGCCCTAAGACCCCTCCATTATGCATTGCATTCAATGAGTGTGAAACCTGATAGGGTTCAGGAAGTTCATCAATTCTTAAATAATCACCAATCCAATTAGGAAGTACTGACAAAATTCCATCTTGAACCATTGCCCACCAAGAATAAATACGTTGAATTCTATGAGGTGCTGCAATAATAAGTCCAATAAATGATATAAGCCCAATAATACCAAGGGACACAAAAACCTTATAACTTCTATTTGCAAAAATTAAAAGAATAAATAAAATACCACCTAATAAAACTACCTGACCTAAATCTTTTTGCAAAAATGCAATAATAAAAACAACAACTAAGAAAGTTAAAAAATATGGAGCTAAAAGTAGATATTCTGCTTTTAAACCAATTTTCTTAGGCACTTCGATTAATCTTCTATGAAAAGACCAAGAAAGAAAATAAATAAAGCCTATTTTAAAAAATTCTACAGGAGAAAGGGAAAATCCTGGTAATCTAATCCATCTATTTGCACCACCTGATGCTGTAACTAAAGAGCTTGGAAGAAAAGGCATTACACTCATAAGTATAAAAAAGAATATAAAAAAACCCATTCCTACATAATTAACTATTTTTTCTGGCTTTGTTCTTGAAAAAATCCACATTATAAAAATAGATAAAATTCCAACAAATAGTTGTCTTAGAAAAAAATGGAATTGATTATAACCATAATATTCTACAGTATATATTGACAAAGAGTATGAAAAAACAATACTAATTACAATAAGAGAGGTAACTAGTAAAAAGAGTACATAGTCAGCTTCAAAAATTGAATTTGGCATATTGTTATTTTTAATTTGATTTTTGTTAGAATGCATTTTTTATTATATTATATTATGGATAAATATGTCTTCAATTACAGAGGAAAAAGATAACAAAGTCAAAAAAATTGTGATTTTATTTCTTTTTATACTTTTATTACTTTCAATCTTATTATTTTCAGTATTTGATACAATGAAAAGTTATCGACGTTTACCTTCATTGGAGACTTCAAAAAAAGAGTTATCAGTACGTGGAGATATTGTAAGTTCAGATAATTTTAAAATTACTACATCAAAAAAAATCTATAAAGCATCAATAGATACAAGACATTTAGATGAGAATAAAAAAGAACTTTTTATAAAACTTTTCTCAATATATAGTAATATCCCTGCTAAGAAAATCTCCAAAAAAATAGAAGACTCTTTGAATAAACCTGGCAACTTAGTGCTTTCCTATAATATAGATTCAAGAACAGCAAAAAACTTAAAAGAACTAGCTTTTAAATTACGGAAATTAAATGTATTTAAATCAAGAAAAGTTAAAGGTGGTAAAATTCTTAGAGGTTTAAATATAAATGAAAGTGGAGAAAAAAGAATTTATTCTTATGAAGATACACTAACTCCTGTTGCAGGATATATTTCTAAATTTGAATCAGAAAATGGAAAAACAAAAGTAAAAGGAATTAAAGGCTTAGAAAAAAAATACGATGAATTATTGAATAATTCAAAAGATGGGATTTTAAGTGGGAAAAGAGATGTATTATCATATATTTCTTTTAATAAAAAATCTATAATAAAACAAAGAGTAGATGGTGCAAATTTAGTTTTAAATATTCCTTTAAAACTGCAAAAAAACAATGAAATGATTTTAGATATGTACAAAGATAAACTTTCTGCAGATGAAGTTATTATTTCAATAATGGATAGTAAGACAGGAAAAGTATTGTCTCTAGCTTCGTCTAATAGATTTAATCCTGAAAAAATTTATCAAAAAGATATACCTTCATTAAATGTAAATGCAATTGAATATCAGTTTGAACCTGGTTCTGTAATAAAACCTATTTCTATAGCTTTAGTTATAGATAAAGGCAGAATTAAAAAAGATGAATTATTGTTTGCATATAATACAAAAGGAAAAGCCAATAAAAAAGGTGAATTTCCAAGAGGAAGATATAAACTAGGTCGCTTTACAATAAAGGATGATCATAGATTTAAAAAACATTATTTAACACTAGATGATATACTAATATATTCATCAAATATTGGTACATTGCAATTTGCACAAAGATTATCAGGAGCTGAATTTTTTGAAGGTATGAAAAGATTTGGTTTTACTAGAAAAACAGGAATCGACTTGCCTTATGAAAAAATTGGCGTTATGCCAAAGATTTGGCAATTTTCTGCAAATGATAAGAAAAAAGAAGATAATGTATTTAAAGCAACAGTATCATATGGACAAGGAATGACTTCAACTTTTATGCAAGTTTTAAAAGCATATTCAATATTTAATAATGAAGGAGTATCCGTAACTCCAAAAATTGTCTCATATATAGAAGTTAATGAAGATAAATATAAAGAAGATGTTTTAAAAAATAAAAGAGTAATATCTAAAAAAACTGCTGAAGAAATAAAAAGACTCTTAATAAAAACTGTTGATTTAGGTACAGGAAAAGCAGCAAAAATTGAAGGTCTAGAAATTGGAGGTAAAACTGGAACTGCTCAAATTGCAAGGGGTGGGAAATATCTAAAAAAATATATTTCTTCATTCTTTGGTTTTGTAAATGATGGAGAGAATTCTTATACTATTGGAGTTACTGTAATGAATCCTATTTCAACAGGTAAGCATTGGTACTATCATTATGCCTCATGGTCTGCTGTTCCTGTATTTAAAGAGATAGTAAATAATTTAGTAAAATTAAACTATCTAAAACCAAAAAACGATATAATCACAAAAACAAAATAAAGGATATAAATGTTCGGAAAACAACTAAAAAAATATGATTATTCACAAGAGGAATTAAATAAATTTCAATATGCAAAAATAAGCACAGAAAAAGGAACTATCTGGATAAAACTTTTTAATCAAGAAACTCCAAATACTGTATCAAATTTTGCAAGCTTAGCAAATGATGGTTTTTACAATGATTTAAAATTTCATAGAGTAATTCCTGGATTTATGGCACAAGGTGGTTGTCCAGAAGGTTCTGGAATGGGTGGTCCTGAGTGGGCAATTGAATGTGAAACGAATGCAGATAAGCAAGTGCATAACAAAGGTAGCCTGTCAATGGCACATGCAGGACCAAATACAGGAGGAAGTCAATTCTTTATCTGTTTTGTTCCTTGTCCTCATTTAGATGGTCAACACACTGTATTTGGTGGAATCGAAGAAAATGATAATGAAAGTTTTCAAGTATTAGATTCAATAAATCAAAATGATAAAATAGTTTCAATAGAAATAAAAGAAACAAAATAAAATCATAATAAGCTACTAAAACTAGTAGCTTATTAAACTCAATTAACTTATCAACTAAGATATCTTATAACAAATATACTCTATAATTATAATTACAAAGGTTGTTACTATGAAACCCTTATTAGCAATTATAATTACACCAATATTACTCTTTTCTTCATCAATAGATAAAAAAACAATTAATGATAATGATACTTTTCTTATAAATACACTTGATAAAATTGAAACTAATTTAGAATATATTCATAAAAAACTAAATAGTTCTTCAAAATATTTAGATGAATTTATAACTAATGATAAAAGTCAAAAAGTATATTATGGAAGTTATATAAGAATAGAAAACTCTATAGAGAAAAAAGAGAGCAAATCAATTGAATTTGAACCTAATATAGATATAAGAATCTATCTACCTAAACTAAAAGAAAAACTATCATTAACAATTGATAACAATGAGAATAGAATAAATCAACAATATGAAGATAGTAATGAGAATACTAATTATACAGATAATGATTATAATATTGGTTTATTATATAATACAATAAAAAAAGATATAAACTTAAAATTTAAACTTGGAGTAAAAGCTTCTACAAGTCCATATATTTATGCAAAAGCAGAAGCAAAAAAAGTCTTTGAAATTAATTCTAAAAATAATATAACAATTGAAGAAAAAATAAAATATTCTAACAGATATAAATTAGATAATTATACTTCTTTACAATATAAATATAATATAAATAAAACTATTGATTTATTCAATCATAATGAATACTATATAAATAGTGATATAAAAAATGATAATTTATATAATTCCTTACGATTGTATCAAGTACTTAATGACAAAAAATATCTAAATTATGTTACATCAATTAAATCTAATGATTATGAAAGTAATTTCCAAATAAAAGAGTATAGGTCATATATTTCTTATAGAAGTTATATTAGAAAATGGCTTTATTATGATTTAGTTCCTTCAATTTCATGGGAAAGAGATAATGACTTTAATAAAAAGTTAGCATTTCGTTTTAATTTAGGAATACTAATAAGCAAGTAAAAAAACCAAGGTAAAAAAAAAGCTTCACCAAATCCAAATAGCATTGGATTAGATAAAGCTTCGAAGAAAGTAATACTCAAGAGCTGGCAGCGGCCTACGTTTCCACAAATGAAATCTGCAGTATTATCAGCGCAGAGGTGCTTGACT
>JBFHGG010000086.1:0-11826 GCA_041583235.1 Halarcobacter sp. | reverse complement strand
TGATTATAATAATAGTGATTTAAATTTCTATTTCAACAGATCTGATAGAGCAGAAATTATTAACCCTTGGCTTGATAAGAGTAGGGCAAGAAACTCTTTAGTATTCTCTCTATCTCCTAATTATAATAAAGTTGATTTAACATATTATTATAGTAATCCATCATTGTTTGGATTTTACACAGGTATAGCCATGTATAATATTACTAAAGATATTGATGATATGGAAATTGGAGATTATATGGGAGTCGGTCAAAACATAGGTATAAATTTAAAAACAATACCATATACTTGGCTTTTATTAGGACTTGAATATTCCTATGGCTATCAAAGATCTGCAACAGATCCAAATTGGAGTACCTATTATGATTTCAATATTGGACCACAAATTGGATTAAACTTTATAATAAATAATCTAGATATCTCAACAAAGGTTAATTGGCTAAATGATGATAAATCTCAAGTTTTAGTAGACGTTGGCCTAGGTTTTGCTCTTTAAATCAACTTTTTTAATTTAATACTCAAATTACACAATTCAATTCATTTATGTTACTATCCTTATTGCTATATATGAAACATTTTTTACTAAAAAAGTTGCAAAAATTGATATTAGCCCTTATAATTTCAGGAATATAAGGAAATAAAAGTGAATGACCAATACAGATATATAGATTATTTAAAGTATAAATACGAAATCGATTATATAGAAAGACGATTATCAGCTGGAAGTGATTATCTTGAGTTAATATCAAAACCTGATTCTCATGAAAACATTGAAGATTTTATTAGAGATAAGATTGATTTTGATTGTTGGTGTGATGAATTAACTCCTGAAATTTGGGAGACTTTGGTTAAATTAAAGTACAATAGTTTTGTTGAAGCTGGTACAATTTTAAGAAATAGTAAAAGAATTAAGATTGATACAAGTAAAGAAAATAATTTGGTTAGATTACCTACTGGTGAAAAAACACTATGGTATAATTATAAAATTAAATTAAGGCAGAAAGCCTTTTCTGAAGTAGAAATTAAAATAATTGAAGATGAATGTTTTTATACTTTGAAACATTTAAGTGGTGAGAACTATAATGGTGAACCAACTAAGGGCTTAGTTGTAGGAAATGTCCAGTCTGGTAAAACTGCACATATGGCTGGATTAATTGCTATGGCTGCAGATAATGGTTGGAACTTCTTTGTGATTTTAACTGGAACTATTGAGGCTTTAAGAAAACAAACTCAAGAAAGGTTAATTAAGGATTTAAGTGGTCCTAATCAAAGTCTTAGCTTTAATGAAATTGACCATCCTAATCCATTAACTAATCTATATGGATCATCTTTAAATCAGTTAGAGCTAATGGATTCTAGCTTAAAAAGGTACATTACAGTTTGTTTAAAACATAAAACTCATCTAGATAACTTAATTAATTGGTTAAATAAAGGTGAGGCAAATGCTAAAAATTTAAAAGTTTTAGTTATTGATGATGAAGCTGATCAGGCTAGTTTAAATACTAAATCTAAGGACTTTACAAGTACTAATGAAAACATATCAATACTAGTTAATGGATTTGCAAGAAAAAAAAGCAATAAGAGAACTAGACCTAAAGTTCAAGCTATGAACTATTTATGTTATACAGCAACCCCTTATGGAAATTTATTGAATGAATCTAGTAGAGAGTCTTTATACCCTAAGGATTTTGCTTATTCTCTTGTACCTTCTCCAAAGTATATTGGATTAAAACAGTTTTTTAGTAATAGTGGAGATTTTGAGAGAGATAATAAAGTTCTCGATATTATACGTTTAATCTCTGAAGAAGAACTAACTGTTGTTTCTGAAATTGAGGCAGATCAACCATATATAGAAATTCCTAAAACTTTGCAAGATTCTATATGCTGGTTTTTATGTTCTGTTGCAGCTTTGAGATTTAGACGAAAGAATAAAAAAAATATCAAATCATTTACAATGCTTATTCATACAAGTGTTAGACAAAATTCTCATGAAAAAATTGGTAATGCTATTGAAAAATGGCTAAATATGCATATGAAGAATATGGATGCATTTGTCGAGCTTTGTAGGGATGTTTATACAAAAGAAACACAGCATTTTAAAAAGCAAGATTTTCTTAATGTTATGGATAATTATGAAGATTATGCAAAAGTTGATGACTATGTTAATTTTGATGATTTCTCTAGTGAGTTAATAGACTTGATTCAAACAAATACTGATAGAATTGTTCTTGATGACAATAATGTTAGATTAAAATATGGAAAGGGTATTCTCCTTTGTACTGATAATAGTAAAAATAATGGATTAAATTCTTCTAATGAACATATAAGATTAATATATCCAAAAGATGATGATAAAACAGAATCTAATACTTTGGCATATATTGTTATTGGTGGAAATACTTTATCAAGAGGTTTAACTCTAGAGGGACTTGTTAGTTCCTATTTTGGTAGAACGGTTAGACAGGGTGATTCTCTATTACAGATGGCTCGTTGGTTTGGATTTAAGATTGGATATGAACTCTATCCGAGGGTTTGGATGTCAGAAGATACTTTAAAAAAATATAAGTATATTAGTGATGTTAATGAAGAACTATTTGAGATACTTGTTGAATTAACTAAATCTAATTTTAAACCTACTGATAATCCTGTTAAATTTTTAAACACACCTAAAAGGACTTGGTTGAATTTAACTTCACAAAATAAACAACAAAATGCAGAAACTGTAGAATGGGATTTCTGTGGTAAACACTCACAAACAATAATATTTGAATCTAAAGAAGATGTAATTAGAAATAATAATAAATTAATTCAAAGTTTGTTCAGTAATTTAGGAACTCCTCAAAAAAGTGAATTTGAATTAACTAAAAAAAATGATTGGTATTGGGATGATGTAAATTTTACAACTATTGCAAATTTCTTACGCCAATATCATGTTTCTGAGCAATCACAGAGTTTTGATCAAATCAAAGTTTTAGTAAGTTGGATAGAGCAAATATTAGATGAGCATAATTTTGATAATTGGTTAGTTATAGCGGCCGGAAACCAACCTTCAGAAAATGAATCTGATAATTGGAAAATTAATAACAATATTTCAATAGGAAAAGTACTTAGAAAACTTGGATCTTTTAAAGGAAAGCAAATTAGAATTGGGACTTTAGACAATAAAAGAGATTTTTTGGCTTCTGTAAAACAAAATGATGAAGTATTTGATATTTGTGATAGAAATTGGAATAATCTTCTTGATAAATATGATGATATTATTGAGTCTCAAAATATGTCAAATAAACCTATCTTGCTTTTTTATTGTATTGATAAAAAGAGTGTATCCGGTGTTGATCCATCAAAGAAGCTTAGTGATTATTCTAGTGGGCAAGATCTTTTCGCTTTTTCAATAAGAATACCAAGAAAAAAGAATTCAGATCGCAAAAATTATTCAAAAAGAATAGCTATAAAAATTGATAAAATTGAAGATGAAGAGGCAGAATGTTATGCAAATTGAAATACATAAAGCAGATAAAATGACTTTTTCTGGAGATAAAATTGTAACTAAAGGTAAGCATTCTTTTCCGCAAGCCCTAGATGCTTTAGTTAGAGAATCAATCCAGAATTCATTAGATGCAGAGGATCCCTCAGCAAAAGGAAATTCTGTAGATGTAGATTTTATTACAACCGAATTTGATATGGATGCATTAGAATCTAACTTAGAATGTTTTAGTTTAAGTAGAGGCGATTATAATAAAAAAACTGCTTTGATTATTAGAGATAAGAATACTACAGGAATAAGTGGAGATTGCTATGATAGGGATAGTAATTTTTATAAGCTTGTTTTTGATTTAGAAAATGCACAATCAACTGAAGGCTCTGGCGGTTCTCATGGAATAGGTAAGGCCTTATTTTATAAAGCAGGTATTGGCATAGTTATTTATTATACTAGGACAAAGAATAAAAGAGGAGAATTACTATCAAGACTAATTGTTTGCTATGTTGAAGGTGAACATACAAACCATTTAGAACTTGATATATGTGATGAATCTAGCTATCTAGGTATAAGTTGGTGGGGAACTCTAAATTCCGAAAATAAGGTTATGCCCATAAATGATGAAAATGAAATCAATAAATTTCTCGAAATATTTACTGATTTTACTCCTTTCCTAGATGATGAAACAGGTACCGCTGTTATTATTCCATTTATTAATAAAACTCATTTGATGTCTAATTCAAATTCAATTAAATGGTTCAATAGTATTGATTCTTATTTAAAGATTGCAATACAACGTTGGTATTGTTTAAGATTGAATAATAGAAATTTTAACGGAGGAAGATTTTTAAAAGTAACTGTAAATGGTGAACGCGTAAAAAATGAGTATTCATTATTTAAAGAGTTACAAGAACTTTATAATAATAATTTTTCGGTTGAAAAAAATGATAAATTTGTAATAAAAGAAATAAAAGTGAATGGCGTTTCAGGTCCTGCAGGGTATTTTTCCTATGAAATAATTGATAAAAAGCAATTAATTGAGGACAATATTAATGAGCCAATTCCAAATTTGCTAATATACAATGAGTCTAATCCTGAAAGTAATTTTCCAATAATAGTATATAATCGAAAACCTGGAATGATAATTAATTATAATAAAGGTATTATACGAAATATTCCAAGTGTTCCAGATAATAAATACGTTATCGGGGTTTTTTCTTTGAAAGGTGATAGTAATTTATTTTACAAAAGTCTAAGTAGTAAGATAACTATTAATGGTGCTAAGAATTTAGAAGAGCTATTTAGAATTTCAGAAAATAATGTTCATGAAAGTTGGGAAAGTATTCATCTTTTGTGTAGTGATGACATTAACCATAAAATTGATTGTGCTACTAGAATACAAAGTAAGGTTACATCCATTCTTAATTCTGAATTGGCAGAGGAAGATAAAGAAAACAATAACCACGAGAATATTACAAATCGATATTCTAGAGAAATTGGAGCTTGTTTAATGCCAAATGATGATCTAAACACAAAGACTTATTCTTATGGTGGAATAGGAGGTGCTGGTGGTGTTGGTGGAATAGGGAAAGCAAAAGGTAAAAAGAATAATAAGAGTTTACCACAAAAACCCAAAACTAAGCATACTGCTGAAGTTGAGATAACACCAAATTTGTCGAAATTAACAGCTTTCGATCGAAATGGTAATATAACTTGTTATAATAAACTTTATATTCCTAGTGGAGATCATACGTTTGAAATCTGTTTGAATTTAGGATCTGAAAGAATTGGCTCTAAAGATAGCAAAAATGATTTATCAAGTTATAAATATTGGGAAAATGAATCACTAGAGTTTCCTATAAAGATTAAAAAACTAAAAATTTATCCTGAGGATAATATTTTGAATAATTATATTGAAATAAATAAGATATATAAAATAAATAATTTAAGTGTTTTATTTGATAGTAATGTTATTAAAATTGATTCAAACAGTAAATATGATATAACTTATGATTTATTAATAAGTTATAGTGTGAAAGGTTTATATTCTGCTGAAGTAGTATTAAAGAAGGGTAAATCACATGAGTAGAATAATAATACCCCCTTATCGTGTTTTAAAGACAAAAACATTCGAAACAATCTTTCCTAATAAAAATGGAGTTGAGATTAATTATTTTTATGAATCATTAAGAACTCACAAAAGGTGTGAACTAGTAAAAAAAGGTACATCTGCAAATAATATGTATTTAGAAGATCCAAATTTTGAGTGGAATCCACAGGATCAAAAGCTAAATTGTAAAATTTCTATTGAAATTCATTCTCCAACATCATTATTTAGCCCTATTGTAGGAGTAGCTACACCGTCTTCAAAACTTGGTGTTGCTGTAATTTGGAGATGCAAAGAATCAAAGGCAAGAGGCTCTGTATCTCTCGATAATTTAGAAATAACAGAAAATTCAATTGAAAGATATCTTGAAACAGAATTTTCAATAGAACCAGGTATTTTAATTGGAAAAATTAATTTTACTTTTGTAATATATTTAAAATCTTATGTTCCTTGCGAAAAGTCTTTTGGTTTTGCAACAATACCTGGTACTATTTTAGGAATAATTGATAATAAAGATATTTACATTGATGGTAATGGATCTATGTTTCCAATTTTGGATGAAGTGTCAAACAGTAAATTATTATGGAGAACCGAAATCTCATTTGATGATTTAACTGAAACATTTGATGAATATTCATTTTGCTTATATTTTAATAAGAATCATGAAGACTATGAATGTCTAGTTACAAAGAATAAAAACAAACATTCTCAGTTGTTCAAAGAAGTTTTAGCACAAGCTCTATTTGATTTTATTGAATATGCAAGATCTAGAGATGATCAATTTATAGATAATCTTGAAGGTGATTTTGAAGATGGTAGCATTGGTCGTCAATTGAAATTCTTTATAAACGTGTGTCAGTGGAAGTTAGAAACTTCCCATTCTACTTTGAACTCTATCAGAAATTTTATTGAGGAGAAATTTTAATGGCAATCGTCAATTGGAAACAATATAACAAAACAAAGGCTCAAAAAATATTATCTGAATTAAATAATTTAAGTAAGAATGAATTTTTTGATAGAATTAATAATTGGTCAAATTATGTTAAATATTCACTGTCTGAAGAGTATGTTAAAATTCGAGAGGAAGTAATCGCAGAATACAATATTATTGATTCAATACGTATTTATAAGAATATTTCTAGAAGAGCCAGTGATTCAAGCAATTACAAATATTTTTTTGATTTAAGATTAGGTTTGGCATTACATAAAGTTTTAAGCAAATATGGTTTTACAGAAAGACAGGCTGGAAATATAAAAATTTGGAATTACTTAACGGTTGAAGTTTTTTTGGATTACGTAGTTTATCGATTGGATTGGAATGAAATCGAAAATGTTTCTATTAAATCTATATTACCAAATAGAACAGTACGTACAAAACTATCAACAAGTTGGTCTTATATTCATTTGTCCCTACAACATGATTCTAATAATGTACCAGATTATGAATTAACAAATAGAATATTACATAAGAATTCAACAGATACTATTTTGCAATTAGTTGACCGTGTTGGTTCTGGATATTATAAGGAATTTTCTAGAGTGTTAATGAAAGAATTTTATATTGTATATCAAGATGTAGGTACAATTAAAGTTGGAAAAGTTGTTTTTTTCAGAACTCTTATGATGTTACATCTGTCCTTTATTTTAGAAATTGATCCAAGATTGATGGAAAATGGATATGAAGGTTATTGTAAATATTTAATTGAGGAGGCAAAAAAAATATATGGATAATATAAGTCAAGAAATATATTTTAAGTTAATTGGAATACATAAAAAAGATACTTGTTATAAACTAAAAGATAAAACCTGGTTATTTTCTGTAGATGGAGAATTTGGGGTAGGTATCGAAATACCTTTTACAGAGAAAAATAAAATTAGCGAATGGGCCAATAATCTGCATTTTTCTTCACAAAAACATACTTTTTCTTTCAGGGATGAGAAAGTATTGGATTTAAGCTTGTTATGTTTAACTACAACATCTACTAATTTATTACAAGAATTTGCTTATATTTGTGCAGAATTTTGTTTTGAAAAAACAAAAGAATTATTAGATATAGATCCATTGCTATGGTGGGATAAGTGGAAAGAATTATTGGGTAACTCAATTTCAGAATTCTCACCTGTTTCAATATTGGCTGAGATGATAATATTAAAATATTTAATTATGCAAGATAAATATGTTAACTTACAATGGAAATCTACTGATAAGGAGTTAACTCATGATATAACTTCTTTGGCTAGTGCTCACGAAGTAAAATCAACTATGATGAGATATGATAATATTATCCATATCTCTGGCCAACATCAGTTAAAGCATAACAAACCTTTATTTCTATATCTCTGTAGGTTTGAAGAAACTTCAGATGGTATTTATTCGATAGCTAGCATTTATAAGGATTTAATTAGAATAGGGTATGATAAAGCAAATTTAGATAAAGCTATGAAGAAAATGAAAATTGATTTGCATTCTGAGACTTCTAAACAAAAATATAATGTTTTAGAAATAAAACAGTATTTAGTTGATGATAATTTCCCAAAAATAGATTCAAAAAGTTTTGTAGGTGGCAAGATTCCAAATGGAATAATTTCTTTGTCATACACTATAGATTTAACTAGTCTTGAATATAATAATATTGAATTATAACTAGCTTAATCTGTTTGATTAGAACAAATTTGATTTGAAAGTTTTAAATCGATAATTACTTTATTTTGAGTCGCACTAAATATAAACATCAAATCAAAGCAAGTAAGATTTCTATTGTAAAGATTAATAAACCACAAATATTCATCTGATTTAGTTACTGAATATAATTTCTTATAGGCAGCTCTATAAATTTGTGGTTTATTATTAGTTATATTCTTACTTATAATTAATTTGTGATTTGTTATTTCTTCATCAATGTTTAGTAACCATTTAATACCATTCCCAAGTTCTAGAGTATATTTTGGTGCTAAAGTGAAAGGTATTTCAGTAGATGGTCTGTTATAGTCATCTATAGTTGTTGGAATAAAAAAGCCATTGTCTTTTCCATATTTGAAAATAAAGTTACTTATATTATAGCTTCCCTGTGTACTAGTTTTCTTATAATCTATCATGCCATTTTCATCAATAATATAAATAGTTTCTGATTTTGATATTGGGTTAATAAAAGTTTTATCTTCAATAAAAATATTTTGATTGTCGTTTGGTGCGATAAAATATTTGTATAATTTTATCATTTCCAGAGTTACAGGAAATTGGTCAATTAAATCATTAAAATATTCATTTGAATGTAATTTATCAATAAATTCTTCAAAACTATTAATATCTTTTACAAAAAAATCGTTTTCATTAAAGTTTAGGCTATTTAAATTATTAATAAATTCCTCAATATCAGTTTCTATATCTAAAAAATTGTTGGTTTCAAGAATATCGTTATTTTTTATTAACCAGTTTATAAATTCTACTTTCTGTTCCATGTTTTATATGTCCTATTTCTGTTCTGATTCATCTTTTTTAATAGATACTAATTCCTTAAGTATTTCTTTAGCTATTGCTTTTGCTAGCAAAGGTGGAACTGCATTGCCAACTTGTGTATATTGTGCAGTTTTTGTTCCAGTAAAAATATAATCATCTGGGAAACTTTGAATCCGAGCATTTTCTCTAACAGTAGGAATTCTATTTTCTTTATAATGAAAATAATTTCTATGTCCACAGTCAATTGTTGTACTAGGTTTTTGACTATTCATTCTTTTAAAAGCTGCATTGTAATTTCTTACTTTATAAAGTTCTGGTGATATGTCTTTTATTGATAAACCATCAGGAACTTTGCTTATAATATCTTTTGTTTTTTGAGTATGATTTGTTATCTCATTATTGTGAATGAGTTTATTTTCACCTCTCATAAGTTTTTGGAATTCATTTTGTGGGGGTTTTGCATAATTATTTGGATTCTCATTATTGTCTAATGATGGTAAATCACAAAGAGCATCATAGCTAGACACAAAATCTTTAATATTTGGCTGTGGAAAATTGAATTTTTTATCACCAAATATTGTTTTCTTCAGACCTACAAAAAAGATACGTTCACGGTTTTGAGGTACTCCATAATTAGAAGCTTTTAAGACCGCATGATTAATACTGTATCCAAACTCTCCAAATCTTTTATAAATATCTTTAACAAAGAATCCCTTATCCATAGTTAATAAACCTTTAACATTTTCAATAATAAAGAATTTAGGGGATAGAACTTTAACAAACCTTGCATACTCTAGATATAGATTATTTCTTTCATCACCAGATTTTCTGAAACCAACCATACTATAACCTTGGCATGGCGGGCCACCAATTACACCATCTATCCCTTTATTTTTAAGTTCAATTATTTGTTCATCTGTAAATCTAGTAATATCTGCACTAATTGCTATTTCTTTGCCTCTATTTTTGTTAAATGTTTTAATAGCCTGTGGCCATTTGTCTAATGCAAAAATAGAATTAAAACCTGTCATCTCAAATCCTTTCGAGAAACCTCCAGCGCCACAAAATAAATCTACAGTATTCATTGTAATTGTGTGATCTTCCTTATCATGTTTTGAAAGGATGTTCATTAATTCTTTTGCAACAACTTTAGCTAAAAGTGGTGGCACTGCATTTCCAACTTGTCTAAATTGGTCTCCTTTATTTCCTAAAAATTTGAAATCATCTGGAAAACTTTGAAGTCTTGCTGATTCTCTAACTGTTGGTACTCTATCAAATTTAGGGTGAAAGTAATTCATATGGCCAGTATCTATAGTTACAGAAACTTGATCTTCATCCAATCTTCTATATGCAGAGGAATGTCGATTAGTTCTATTAGGATTACTCCAAAGGTTATTTGGTACTGCCTTCCAATTTTGACCTTGTTTGACATATTTCATTCTGTCTTGAACAGTTTTACAAGGATAATAAATATTATGATTAAGTAATTCTTTACCACAATTCTCACGCAAATATTTTTGATAAGAAGTTAATTTTATTTTATTAATTGGATATGTTGATGTTTCTTTTCCACTTAAAAAATCTGTTTCCAATGAATATAAATCTGATAAGGCCTCTTTTACTGTGACCTTTGTATCAACCTTTTGTAATTTAGAGAAATCAAATATTTCTTGATATTCTTTAATTATTCCAACAAAAAAAGCACGTTTTCTTGATTGTGGGACTCCATAATCTGAAGCGATTAGAACATCTGAGTTTATAACATATCCTTCATTTTCTAATATTTTATAAATTTGTTTTTTTGCATATCCATCATCTTTAGTAATAATTCCTTGGACATTTTCTATTACAAAAGCTTTTGGTTTGAGTTCTTTAACAAAACGTATAAATTGAAAGAATAATTTATTTTTATCTTTTTTTTTGTCTTCGGATTCCTGCTTATTAGCTAAAGAAAATCCCTGACAAGGAGGTCCTCCTACAATAATATCAACACTTTTACCAAATGCCTCATGGATTTGTTCATTGGAAAACTTTGTAATATCTCCAACAAAATTATTGTGACCTGGAAAATTATGTTTATGGGTTTTTATTGCAGATTCATTAAAATCTATTCCACCAACAACATCGAAATTAGCCATTTTAAAACCTAAAGATAAACCTCCAGCTCCACAAAATAAATCTAAAACTTTATACATAAAAAAAGACATCCTTATTTCTAAATTGATTCAAAAATTTTACTTGGCCTAAATTCTAATAATTTATAAACTTTTCGGAGAAAATAAGCAAAAATTTTTAAGGTGATAAGCTATACAAGTTATGTTTAGCCTGTGTGTATGATATTAAGTAAATCAAGTTATAGTTAATAATTTATAAATTTTCTAACTATTTTTCTGAGGTTTAATTCTTACTTTTCAATTATTTATCATGAGAAGTAGGTTACCATATATTGAGTTGTTTTTCAATTGATTCAGTTAATTTGGTAATCGCAATTAATTGAATTTATTTAATTTTTGTTGAATAAATTAAGATATTTAGATTTAAAAAAGTAATATAGAATATAAATTATTTTAGTCAACTCAAATACAATTAATTCTAAATTTTTAAGCAATTTACTTTTAGCTATTTTTGTAAAAATAATTTTTTCAAGAATAATATTGACATTATTTTTGTTTTATAATATTACTAGGTCATACAGTTAGTTGTACATACAAGTTATGTATGTACAATAATAAAAAATAATGTTAAGGAAGTAAATAAAATGGATGCACTAGAACTATTAAAAGA